>JBBSPS010000084.1:0-15533 GCA_038258655.1 Bacteroidia bacterium | reverse complement strand
CTTGTGTACATCTATGCCACAACCGATGGAAACTATTTGTTCGTAATGAATCGTTTTTTTCATTGTATAGGTTTTTAGTTTACACAATGCTACGAAAAATTCATCGGTGTTTGTGCGCAACAGCACATGGCTATTTCATACCTCTATTGAAAAAGAAATTCTTCCTTTAGTGGAAGCTTCTGACCTTAAACGCAAAACCTTATTAAAGCTGGAGTCATTAAAACCCTGGGATGCGGATGTGGATGTAGAAGGAAAACCTGCCTTAAGGCCATTTGAAAACGGTTCCGAATTGATCAATAAATCCATTGAATGTTTTTATAAAGTGCGTTATCAGTATGGCGAATATTTAGAGGAAATGAAAACAATGGGACATTTGGACTTAGAATCGCGTATTGGTAAAGCCCCCGGAGGTTATAATTATCCTTTATATGAAATAGGAGTACCATTTATTTTTATGAATTCGGTAGGAGTACACCGCGATATGGTAACAATGGTACACGAAGGTGGGCATGCCGTACACTCTTTTGTTACGCGTGATCTGGAACTCGTTGATTTTAAAAGTACACCATCTGAAGTGGCGGAATTAGCATCCATGTCGATGGAGTTAATTTCAATGGAACATTGGGATGTTTTTTTTAAAAATAAAGATGATCTGAAATGTGCTAAAAAAGAGCAGCTGGAAAAATCCTTAAAAACTTTGTTGTGGATCGCCGCGGTAGATAAATTTCAACATTGGGTATATGAACATCCTGCACATACAATTACTGAGCGTATGGATTCATGGAAAAATATAATTACTCTGTTTAATAGTAAAGTGGTTGATTGGACAGGTTTAGAAGAAGTACAGGCAAACGGTTGGCAAAATCAATTGCATATCTTTGAAGTACCTTTTTATTATATTGAATATGGTATGGCGCAATTAGGTGCTATCGCAGTGTGGCGAAATTATAAACTGGATCCTGAAAAAGCGTTAGATGCATATGAAGCAGCTTTACGTTTAGGTTATACAAAATCAATTCCTGAAATATATAAAACAGCGGGTATTGAATTTAATTTTTCACAACCGTATGTAAAAGAGCTTGCTAATTTTGTAAAAAATGAACTAGAAAAAATATAAACCCTGAATATTTTTTTATGAAAAAACGTCCGGAATCATCAGAACATCCACCTTATTACGATCATTATATTGGTCTTGTAAAAGGAGACGATATAATAAAGGCTCTTAAGAGTCAGGTAATAGATGCTCAGTCTGTCATTTCAGGAATTCCTGAAGATAAAGAAAACTATGCATATTCTGAAGGCAAATTGACCACAAAAGAAGTACTTGGACATATCATCGACACCGAACGAATTTTAGGGTACCGAGCCATACGTTTTGCTCGAAAAGATAAAACGGTACTGCCCGGTTTTGATGAAAATAGTTTTGTAGCAAATGCAAATTTTAATAAACGTACATTGTATGATCTTGCGCATGAATTTGCTTTAGTAAGAGAATCAAATATCACATCATTCAAACATTTTGATGAAGAAGCATTAAATCAGATGGGCAATGCGAACGGCAAAGAAGTTTCTGTACGCGCTATTTTATATATGATCGCAGGACATGCGACTCATCATATAAATGTGATTCAAACAAGGTATTTATTAGATTAATTGTACCCTTGTCCTTCAGGATAAGGATTATAGATGATGGATTAAATAATATTCACTTCCCGCTCCAACTCCACACCAAATTTATTTTTTACTGAATCCATTACTTTTTGGGAAAGATCGAATATTTCATTTCCCTTAGCATTGCCATGATTCACCAATACCAATGCTTGCAATTTATGTACACCAGCATCACCAATTATTTTACCTTTCCATCCCGCTTGCTCAATTAACCAACCGGCAGCAAGTTTTATATTTCTGTTTTCCAATTCATAACCAACAATGTTAGGGTATTGATTTTTAAGGAACTCAAATTTTCCACGTACCACTTCCGGATTTTTAAAGAAACTACCTGCATTACCAATTTGAGCTGGGTTTGGTAATTTGCTGTTACGGATATTACAAATGGCTTTACTGATGGCTTGTATACTTAATTCTTTAACTCCCATTGCTTCCAATTCTTTTTCAATGGCACCATAACTGGTATTAAATACAGGTTTTTTACGAAGCTTGTATGTAACCGAAGTAATAATAAATTGATCTTGTAATTCGCGTTTAAAAACACTTTCGCGATAACCGAATTTACATTCGGCATTATTGAACGTACAAATAGTTTTATCAGTAATGCTCAATGCCTCCAGTTCATAAAAGCTATCTTTTATCTCAACACCATACGCTCCAATATTTTGCATAGGGCTTGCACCAACGTTTCCAGGAATTAAAGAAAGATTCTCCAATCCGGCATAATTATTTTGAATGCAGTGCATCACCAACTCATGCCATACCTCCCCTGCTCCCACTTTCAAAAAATAAAAATCCGCATCTTCTTTAATTAATTTTATTCCTTTCAGATTATTTTTTAAAACGATCCCGTCAAAATTTTTGGTAAATAATAAATTACTTCCTCCGCCTAAAATTAATTTTTGAGTTTTAAAAAATTTAGCATCCAAAAGTATTTCCTTTGTTTGATCAACATCAGACAATTCCACGAAATAGCGCGCAGCAATATCAATAGCGAATGTATTGAGTTTTTTCAAAGAATGATTTTCGTGAATGGTCATCTAAATTAATTACATTCAAATTTCAACAATTCGCTGCCAGTAAGCAATTATTCCAATAAAAAGTTATTCATAGCGTTATGCTCATATCTTGATCTCATCCCTTAGCTCCTCTTTGAAGAAGGAGAGGAATTAGCATGAGGTTGAAAATTTCTATCTTCGTACTACTAAATGAAAGCAATCGTATCTGTCATAAACGACCTGAGTACCGACCAGCGTGTGCATAAAGTATGTACTACTCTTAAAAAATTGGGCTATGATGTTACTTTGGTCGGACGCAAGCAACGTAAAAGTTTGCCTTTAACTAAACGTGATTACAAAATCAAACGTATGTTTTTGTTGTTTGAAAAAGGTCCGCTTTTTTATGCCGAATATCAAAAACGTCTATTTCTTTATTTATTGTTTCATAAGGCAGACATACTCGTTTCAAATGATCTGGACACACTTTTACCTAACTATTTGATCTCAAAATTAAAAGGTAGTAAATTGGTTTACGATACCCATGAATTATTTTGTGAGGTTCCTGAGTTACAAAACAATCCTATTAAAAAGAAGATGTGGAAACGTATTGAACATTGGATATTCCCAAAATTGAAAAATGTATTTACTGTAAACGATTCTATTGCTAAAATTTATACTGAAGAATATAAAGTAGATGTAAAAGTGGTGCGAAATACTCCTTTATTATCTTCTCAAAAAAACATTCAACAACAAAGTAAAACAGAATTGGGTTTACCAACCGATAAAAAAATAATTGTGTTGCAAGGTGCAGGCATCAACATCGACAGAGGCGCAGAAGAAGCTGTGCAAGCCATGCAATATGTAAATGATTCAATGTTATTAATTATTGGAAACGGCGATGTGATCGATACACTAAAAAAAATAGTGATTGATCTAAAATTATCTGATAAAATAAAATTTATTGGTAAAGTTCCATTTGAACAATTGGTGCAATACACGCATCATGCGGATCTGGGATTAACATTGGATAAAGACACCAATATAAATTATCGTTACAGCTTACCTAATAAATTATTTGATTACATCCATGCAGGAGTTCCTGTATTGGCTTCCAATTTAGTAGAGGTCAAAAAAATAATTACTCAATACAATACCGGTGATTGTATTGAAACACATGATCCAAAACATATTGCAGAAAAGATTAACAGTATATTTAACAATGACTCCTTGCTCCAAACCTGGAAAAAAAACACTCAAATTGCTGCGAAGGAATTAAATTGGGAAAAAGAAGAACAGACTTTGATTGATGTGTATAGGCAATTTTTATAATTCCTCGCACTGCAAATTGCTTCGTTCCTCGCAATGACGCACCATTTCCATTAGAACGTCATTGCGAGGAACGAAGCATTCTGATTTATAAAAGTCCTAGAATTCAATGTCTTGTCAATCAACGATCTTAAAACTATCCGCATCCAGCGCAGCAGGAAAAACTTTTCGGTATTCCACTAACTCCGAATAATTTAATGTAACCGTTTCAATTGATTCTTCATTTGCTTTTGTTTTGCTGATGATCATTCCTCTCGGATCGATCACAACAGAATCACCTGAATGAGAAATTGCATTGCCATCATCGCCTATCCTGTTCAAACCAACTACATACGATTGATTTTCAATAGCACGGGCAAGTAACAATGTTTTCCAATGATGATTTCGTCTTTCTGGCCAGTTGGCTGTATAAATCAATACATCATATTCTGAGTTTATATTTCTACTCCACACCGGAAAACGAAGATCATAACAAACCAGCGGACAAATTTTCCAGCCTTTTAATTCAACAACCAATTTATTTTTTCCGAAACTATAATGATTATGTTCATCACCCATACGGAATAAATGGCGTTTATCGTAAATTTTAAATGTACCATCAGCATTCATCCACACCAAACGGTTTAAGTAGTTGCCATTTTCTTCCGCAATAAAACTTCCTGTGATCACACAATTTTTTTCTTTCGCTTTTGTTTTTATCCACGCCATTGTAGAGCCACTCATGGGCTCTGCAAATTTTTCCGGACTCATGCTGAATCCTGTACTGAACATTTCAGGCAATACAATTACATCCGTTGCTTCGGTAATAGATGCTAACTTTTTAGAGAACATTTCTAAATTTTTCTCTTTGTTCTCCCAATGTAATTGGGTTTGAATGATGGTTATTTTTAAGTCCATGGTTTAAATTTTTTACCTCATCCTAAATCCTTCTCCTTGAAAAAGGAGAAGGACTTGTAACGCTCCCCTCTCCTTCTTCAAGGAGAGGGGCTCGGGGTGGTCTTTATACTACAATATTCACAATCTTATTATGCACCACAATTATTTTCTTTGGTGTTTTTCCTTCCAGATATTTTTGTGTTTGTTCCAATCCTAACACTTCTTTTTCAATATCTTCTTTTGATAATGAAAGATCATACTCTTGAAAGAAACGCGTTTTCCCATTGAATGAGATTGGGTAATTAAATGCACTCTCCACTAAATATTCTTCTTTATGTATTGGAAAAGTAGCATAGGTAACACTTTCTTTATGTCCTAGTTTTTCCCATAACTCCTCAGCTATATGCGGAGCATACGGAGCAATAATAATTGCCAATGGTTCCAATATTTCACGTTTATTGCATTTTAATTCTGTTAACTCATTTACACAGATCATAAAATTACTTATCGAAGTGTTGAAAGAAAAATTTTCAATATCTCCAACAATTTTTTTAATGGTTTTGTGTAATACTTTTAGTTCAGGTTTTGTTGCGGGTTCGCTGGAAATTGCCTCACCCCCGGCCCCTCTCCAAAGGAGAGGGGTGACGTTCCAATCAGCACAATGATATAACCTCCACAACTTTCTTATAAAATTAGAAACACCGGAAATCCCATTGGTATTCCAAGGCTTTGAAAGCTCCAGCGGACCAAGAAACATTTCGTATAAGCGCAAAGCATCAGCACCATAATCTTCTAAAATTCCTTTAATAATAAATGGTTTATATTCCTCATTAGAAAAATAATATTTATAGTCCTGTTGCTCTCTATTATCAAGATGAAAAGGATTATCATCAGGACTAACAACATTTAATTTTGATTTTGACATTTTTTCCACTTCAGAATTCACAACCCAAAGAGGCTTGTCTTGTAGTTCATCTTCTACTTTAATCCCATTAAAATAATACCAACATTTATTTTCATAATGCCAATAAGCTTCAAAGGGAATTTCTGTGATAACTATTGGTCTATATGAAGGCTGAGCTCTTAGCCAACCATCTAATAAAGTATGATAAGAATAAACTTTTGACTCAATTGAAGTTGCAGCAGTAAATTGCGCTGATGCATGAGTAACGGCAAAAACTGTTGGCAATGTAAATCCTTCAGATTTAAATTGAAAAGTTAAACTCGAGCCATAATTACAAAACACATGATGCCAAGTATCCAATTTGCCTACATTTAATTCTAAGACAACTTTACCATCTTTTATTACATTTAAAATTTTGTCATTTTGATCATAAAGAGATTTGAATGTAGCTTGCACTCTTACCTCCATAACGAATTTAGACACCCCCTGTATCATCCCTTGATTAATCAACTTCTTAGCAGGTTCAATAAAAGGAACTAATCCAAGATCATTCAAAAATTTTGTCCAGAAACGCACATACAATAAATGTCCGGTTGCATGCTCAGAGCCTCCCATGTACAAGTCTACATTTTGCCAATAATTAACTGCTTCTTTGGATGCAAAAGTATTATCATTATGCGCATCCATGTAACGCAAATAATACCAACTACTTCCGGCCCAGCCTGGCATAGTAGAATGTTCGTATTCATATTTCCCGTCTTTTTTCCAGGAAGATGCAGCACGTGCTAATGGAGGTTCTCCGGTTTCAGTTGGCAAATATTTATCTACTTCGGGTAATACCAATGGTAATTCTTTTTCATCCAGCACTTTCGGGATTCCATCTTTGTAATAAACCGGAATCGGCTCACCCCAATAACGCTGACGGCCAAAGATTGCATCACGTAAACGGAAATTTGTTTTTCCTTTTCCTAAATTTTTTTCTTCAATTGCTTCAATTGCTCTTTTGACTGCTTCTTTAACTTCCAATCCATTTAGGAAATCGGAATTAATTAATTTTCCTTCTTTCGCATCGTGGGATTCTTTTGAAAGATCACCGCCTGCAACCACTTCAATAATGGGCAGATCAAAATGTTTCGCAAAAGTATAATCACGTGAATCATGTCCGGGAACAGCCATTACAGCACCAGTTCCATACCCCGCCAATACATAATCACCTAACCAAATGGGGATTTGTTTTCCGGTAAACGGATGAACAGCATACGCTCCTGTAAATACCCCTGTTATTTTTTTTACATCTGCTTGCCGCTCACGTTCACTTCTATTTTTAGCGAATGTAACATATTCATTCACCACTTTTTTTTGTTCAGGGGTAGTAATTTTTTCAACCAATTCATGCTCGGGAGCAAGCGTTACAAAAGAAACTCCGAAGATAGTATCGGGGCGAGTTGTGAACACTTCGATAAAAGCCTCACCCCCTACCCCCTCTCCAAAGGAGAGGGGAGCTTGGAGTGCCTTAACTATTTCACTACACACCCAGTCAATTTTATTTTTTACAGAATCATTTGTAAATCGAATAACATTATAACCGATTTCTTCCAATCGATAGGTTCTTCCTTCATCATACTCTTGCTGAAAATTATGAATTTCACCATCCACTTCAATAATTAATTTTCTCTCAAGACAAACAAAATCAGAAATAAACTGATCAATTGCATGTTGCCTCCTTATCTTAAAACCTAGTTTGCTTCCTCGCACTTTTTCCCACAACAATTCTTCGGCCTCAGTTTGGTTGTTTCTGTTTTCTCTTGAATTTTCTTTTAGTCGCTCCCATATTTTTTTGTTAGCCGTATGATAACCGGGTTCGGTTCCCCTCTCCCTCGGAGAGGGGTTAGGGGTGAGGCTAAAACGTATAGATGTTCCTTCTGATTTTCCAATCCAATTACGTTGCGCTTCTTTGATACTTTCTGTCCAGTCAATATTATCCAAGTCATTTAGTAATCGCTCAGCATAAGCAGTGATTCGCAAGCTCCACTGTTTCATTAATTTGCGTTCCACCGGATAACCACCACGCTCGGAAACGCCATCCTTCACTTCTTCATTGGCAAGCACGGTTCCCAACTGCGGACACCAGTTCACCATCGTATCACTCAAATACGCCAAACGATATTCTAACAATAGATCGGATTGTTCTTTTTCAGAAAGCCCATTAAAATTTTTTAGTTTGGGTATCAACGTATTTATTGATTCTGCTTTGTTTGTTTCCGGATTATACCAACTATTAAAAAGTTGAATAAATATCCATTGCGTCCATTTATAATATGCCGGATCAGAAGTACGCACTTCCCTATCCCAATCAAATGAGAAACCAATTTTATCAAGCTGTTCGCGGTAACGCGCAATATTATTTTCTGTGGTAATTTTGGGATGTTGCCCTGTTTGAATGGCATATTGCTCGGCAGGTAAACCAAATGAATCATAACCCATCGGATGCAATACATTAAAGCCTTTCAGTCGTTTGTAACGTGCATAAATATCGGAAGCAATGTATCCCAATGGGTGCCCCACATGCAACCCTGCTCCACTTGGATACGGAAACATATCCAATACATAATACTTAGGCTTGGAAGAGTTATTCTCTGTTTTGAATGTTTTATTCTTTGCCCAATGCGCCTGCCACTTCTTTTCTACTTCTCTGAAATTGTATTCCATTTTATTGCTATTACTCGTAATTATAAGGTTACGAATATACAAAATGTAGGTGGCTTTTATGATGTATTATCCTTTAATATTCCTGCAAAACATAACAATAGGTTCAGTATATTTGATAAAATATAAAACCTGAAATCATGAAAAAAATATTTTTTTTACTATTGACTCTTGCATGCAGCATGACAGAGTTAAAAGCACAACAGGCAGAGCCGTTTGCAGCAAATACTGGTGACACTGAAATGAATGGGGTACTAAAGGACGTTAATACGAATGCAAAAAAAGACATGAACGTCTTTACCAATGATATTTCCACCAAGTTTGGTGTTCCAAAGGGCAAGATTGAACAGGCGAATAAAATTATGAATCCTGGGGATGTGTTTATGGCGGCACAGGTTGCATCCGCTACAAACAAACCGTTTGATGAAGTAACAAAAACATTCCAGGCACACAAAGACAAAGGCTGGGGGGAAATTGCGAAAGAACTGGGAATAAAACCGGGCTCACCTGAATTTCATGCAATGAAAAAATCCATGAAGAGTCATGGAAATTCTAACGGTAAAGGACATGGGAACAGTGGTAAAGGTGACGAACATGGAAAGAACGATGATAACGATCACGGAAAAGGAAGTGAAAATGGGAATAGCGGTAAGCACACAGAAAAGGAAAAAAATAAATAAAAAAAATTCTCATTTAACCATTTTAACCTAATCAATTATTAACTAATTTTTGGAAACCAAACATTTAC
This sequence comes from Bacteroidia bacterium, assembly GCA_038258655.1. Taxonomy (GTDB): domain Bacteria; phylum Bacteroidota; class Bacteroidia; order 2-12-FULL-35-15; family 2-12-FULL-35-15; genus 2-12-FULL-35-15. The sequence continues at coordinate 6,304 of JBBSPS010000084.1, read as the reverse complement.
ATATTATCTCTTTTGATGTCCCTTACCCTGCCAATTATGGCGGGGTGATTGACATCTTTTACAAAATAAAAGCCTTACACTCCCAAGGCATTAAGATCCATTTACATTGTTTTGAATATGGCCGTGCAGAGGCTTTAAATTTAGAAAGTATTTGCGTCAAAGTATACTATTACAAACGTAACATGGGCAAAAAATATTTAGTCAATTCTTTACCATTTGTAGTAGTTACACGTTCATCCGAAAAATTACTTGAAAATTTATTACGCGACAAACATCCGATCTTATTTGAAGGTTTACATTCTTGTTTTCATTTGAATAATAAAAAATTAAAGAATCGGAATAAAATTGCGCGCACACATAATATCGAACAGGATTATTATAAAAATCTGGAAAAAGTAGAGAAATCGCTTTTTAGAAAGATCTATTTTGGAATAGAAGCGAAAAAGCTGGAACGCTTCGAAAAGGTATTAAATAAAGCGAACCATATTGCCGCTATTTCTTCCGCTGACACCAAAAATTTATTAAAACGTTATAAAAATGTACATCACATCACCGCGTTTCATGCAAATGAAGAAGTGAAAATAAAAGAAGGCAAAGGTGAATTTTGTTTGTATCACGGAAATTTAGAAGTAGGAGAAAACAATAAAGCAGCACTATACCTTGTAAATGAGGTCTTCTCGAAAATAAATACACCTCTTATTATTGCAGGAAGTAAACCTTCGGCTGAATTAAAGAATGCCGTATCTCAACATTCAAATATTCTGTTAAAAGCAAACATCCACACACAGGACATTGATGACTTAATTAAAAATGCACAAATAAATGTATTGCCAACTTTTCAGGCAACAGGAATTAAATTAAAATTACTGGTTGCATTATTTACAGGAAGACATTGTATTGTAAACTCTCCAATGGTGGTTAATACGGGTTTAGAGCAATTATGTTCTGTACAAGATTCTGCGGAAGCAATGGCAAAGGAAATTATCCGCCTTTTTGAAATCCCTTTTGATATGGAGGAAAAACAAAAACGTGAAACTATTCTTTCTGAAAATTTTTCCAATTCCAAGAATGTGAAAAAATTGATCGCATTGATCTAACATGTAATGGAACGCGGATAACGCAGATAACTATGATTAACACAGATAACTATAAACATTCAGAAATTACCGAAAGAATTATTAAAGCATTTTATAAAGTATATAATACTTTAGGGTATGGATTTTTAGAAAAAGTTTATGCAAATTCATTGCTAATTGAGCTGAATTCTATGGGCTTATCTGTTGAAAAACAAGAACAAATAAAAGTTTATTATGAAGATATTGAGGTTGGAGAATATTTTGCAGACTTAATTGTTGAAGAATGCGTAATTCTTGAATTAAAAGCTACAGAATCCTTATGTGAAGAACACGAATTTCAATTAATCAATTATCTAAAAGCAACCGAAATAGAAGTGGGTTTACTTTTAAATTTCGGAAAGAAACCCGAATTAAACGAAAAGTGTTTTCCAACTTTCAAAATCATATTAAATCATAACAATCAGTCTCCGCAGCGTTCTTTTTGCTCACGTTGAATTAAATAAAAATGGAACCCGCATAACGCGGATAAATATGATAAACGCAGATAACTTAAAAACTATTATTAAAATAAAATCATTTTTTCATATTTATCAGCGTCATCAGCGTTCTATTATACTGAATCACATTTTAATTCTATAACATGACATTCATAAAAACCGAAATCGATGGAACTGTGTTAAAGATCACATTGAACCGTCCTGATAAATTCAACAGCTTTAATCGTGAGATGGCTCTGCAAATGCAGGAAGCATTGGATAAAGCTGAAAACGACAAAATCATTCGTGCGGTTTACATTACAGGAGAAGGCAAAGCATTTTGTGCCGGACAAGACCTTACAGAAGCTACTGATAAAAACGGACCAGGCATTGAACGAATTGTTCGTGAACATTATAATCCTATTATTCTCAAACTACGCTCCATTGAAAAACCTATTGTTTGTGCAGTAAATGGTGTAGCAGCAGGTGCAGGAGCAAATATTGCATTGGCCTGTGATGTTGTAGTTGCAGGGAGTTCAGTAGCATTCATACAAGCATTCAGCAAGATCGGACTTATCCCTGATAGTGGCGGAACCTTCTTCTTACCACGACTGATAGGACTTGGAAAAGCATCCGCATTAATGATGCTCGGAGATAAAATTTCCGCTACTGATGCCGAAAAAATGGGAATGATCTATAAAGTAGTTGATGATGAGAATTTACAAACAGAAGCAATTGCAATTGCTAGAACGCTTTCTGAACTGCCTACAAAAGGCATTGGTTTAACAAAACGTTTATTAAATCGATCCCTGTTTAATACGTTAGATAAACAATTGGAGTACGAAAAAGATATGCAGATACATGCTGCTGCATCATACGATTATACTGAGGGAGTGAATGCATTTTTGGAGAAACGTAAACCGGTATTTAAAGGCGAATAATAAATTTTTAACCGCAGAGATTATGGAGCAAGCGCAGAGAGCCGCAGAGAATACATTTATTGCTGAAAACGATATTACTGAAAAAATTATTGGCTGTGCCATTAAAGTTCACAGGGCCCTTGGGCCAGGTTTGTTAGAATCAGCTTACGAAGAGTGTTTATATTATGAACTAAAAAAGACAAACTTAAAAATTGAAAACAAAAGCCGCTTCCGCTGATTTATGAAGATGTAAAACTTGAGTGTGGTTATAGAATGGATTTAGTTGTGGAAAACAAAGTGATAGTGGAAATAAAATCTGTTGAGAATTTAAGCGATATTCATCTTGCACAAATATTAACTTATTTAAAACTCTCAAATAGTAAAGTTGGTTTACTAATTAATTTTAATGAATTAAGATTAATTGATGGAATTAAAAGAGTAGTAAACAAATATTAATTCTGCGGCTCTCTGCGAAAAACTCAGTGAACTCTGCGGTAAATTTTATTTAAATGAATCAAATAGGAATAATAGGCTCAGGAGCTATGGGCAGTGGAATTGCACAAGTAGCGGCAACTGCAGGTCATCAGGTAATTGTATATGACAATAATCAAACAACACTTGATAAAGCAAAAGTCAATTTATCATCTACATTAAAAAAATTAATTGAGAAAAAAAAATTAACTGAACAGTCTGCACAAGAAATTACTGAACGTACAAAATTTGTTTCTGATCTCAATCAATTTAAAAATTGTGCTTTGGTCATTGAAGCAATTGTGGAGATCCTGGAAGTAAAACAAAAATTGTTTTCTGATCTTGAAAATATCGTTTCTGCTGATTGTGTATTAGCAACCAATACTTCTTCCCTATCCATCGCATCCATTGCATCCGCTTGTAAAAATCCTGAACGTGTAATTGGAATTCATTTCTTTAATCCTGCACCGATAATGCCCTTGGTGGAAATCATTCCAGGTATTTTGACTTCTTCTGAAATTACAACACAATCAAAAAAATTAATTGGTAGCTGGGGAAAATTAACTGTACTTACAAAAGATACTCCTGGTTTTATTGTGAATCGTGTGGCACGTTCTTTTTATGGTGAGTCAATCCGCATTTATGAAGAAGGGATTGCAGATCTCGCAACCATCGACTGGGCAATGAAAACATTCGGTGGTTTTAAAATGGGTCCGTTTGAATTGATGGATTTTATCGGGAATGATATCAATTATAAAGTTACTGAAAGTGTGTGGACACAATTTTTTTACGAACCTCGATTCAAACCGTCGTTAACACAAAAACGCTTGTACGAAGCAAAATTATTTGGGCGTAAATCCGGAAGAGGTTATTATAATTATGTTGAAGGGGCTGCACAACCTGAACCAGCTAAAAAAGATGAGCTGGGCAAATATATTTTTAACCGCGTGATTGCGATGCTGATCAATGAAGCGATTGACTCCTTGTATCTGCAACTGGCAAGCAAAGAAGACCTTGATCTGGCAATGACCAAAGGTGTAAATTATCCGAAAGGTTTATTGAAATGGGCGGATGAATTAGGTTTGCAAAATGTACTGAACACGTTAGATGTGATGTATGACCTGTATGCCGAAGATCGCTATCGTCCATCTATATTGTTGAAGATGATGGCAAAAGACGGAAAGAAATTTTATAATTGATTTAGAATAATGAAACCCACAAAACAAATTTACAGTGATTATACTAAACAGGATTATGAGGTTTGGGAAATTTTGTTCAACCGACAAATGGAAGTGTTGAAACCAATTATTTCGGAAGAATATTTGGATGGAATAAAAGCTGTGCAATTTTCTGCCGATAAAATCCCTAATTTCTCTGAATTGAATGAACTCCTGAAACCAATTACAGGTTGGAGCTTACATACTGTTCCGAATATCAGTCCGCAAAAAGAATTTTTTGAATACTTATCTCAACGGAAATTTACCTCTACTTGTTGGTTGCGCACAATGGAACAATTGGATTATCTGGAAGAGCCTGATATGTTCCATGATGTGTTCGGTCACATTCCTTTATTAAGCAATCAAGCTTATGTAGATTTTTTTAAAGGTATCAGTGATATTGCATTAAAACATATTGATGATCCGAAAGCGGTTGAATTACTTGGTCGCATCTATTGGTTCACCATTGAGTTTGGTTTGATAAAAGAAAGCAATGAACTTAAAATTTATGGGGCAGGAATTATTTCATCCATGGGTGAAACCAAACATTGTTTGAGTAAACAAGCTGTTCACATTCCTTATGATGTTCAAGCTGTTTTTAATACCAATTTCCGTACTGACATCATTCAGGAAAAATATTTTGTAGTAGACTCTTTTCAGCAATTATATGAATCATTGCCTGAAATTGAACGATTGCTGGAGAGTGAAATACACAAAGAAAAAATAGAAAATGCTGCTAACTAAAAATAAGCGATGTCAAAAAATATATTAGCAAAAAAAATTGTCGATAAAATGCTTGCTGAAGATAAATTCAGTGAATGGCTGGGAATACAACCAATAGTAACAGAACAAGGGCATTGCATTTTAAAAATGAGAGTTCGTAGTGAAATGATAAATGGTTTTGGGATAGCGCATGGAGGCATCGCATTTTCTTTTGCGGACAGTGCACTCGCTTTTGCTGCTAATGCTTACGGAAGGTTAAGTGTAGCGCTGGAATGCTCTATTTCATTTGCTGTTCCAGTGATGGTAGATGATGAATTAACATGTGAAGCAAAAGAATTAAGTCTTACAAATCGCACGGGAACATATCACATTGAAATATCAAATCAAAAAAAAGAAAAAGTTGCTTTCTTTAAAGGGAGGGTTTATAGAACGAGTAAAGAATGGTTTCCTAAAGGTACAGATAACGAATAAAAAATGAATTTACGAATCTGTTTTTTAAAGAGCACAGAAAACAAATAAAAAAGAATATACGAATCTCCGTTTTATGTTATTAGAAAGAAAAGATTTAATATATCCTGAATTGAGTTATAAAATTATTGGTTGCGCGTACGACGTTTTTAATCAATTAGGTGGTGGACACAAAGAATCAGTATATCAAAATGCGCTAAAACTGTCTTAAATGAAAAAAAATTAAATTATAAAGAACAAGTATATTATCCTGTATCATTTAACAATGTTGTAGTTGGAAGAAATTATTTTGACTTTCTTATTGATGAAAAAATTGTTGTAGAGTTAAAATCATCTGTAAGATTTACAAAGGCACATTATAACCAAGTTCTTAATTATCTTAATGTTTCGAATTAAAAACTTGCTTTACTTATTACTTTTGGAATAGAAGAAGTAAGATGTAAACGAGTTGTCAATTTTAAAACAATAAATTCATACACAGATTCGTAAATTCGTAACAGATTAGTTATCCGTACCATATATGAAAAACGCATACATAATAGACGGCATCCGCACTCCGATTGGAAATTTCGGAGGAACATTATCAACCGTTCGTACTGATGATCTCGCAGCATTGGTATTAAAAGAATTAATGAAACGCAATCCGAGTATAGATCCTAAACAAATCGGTGATGTGATAATGGGTTGTGCTAATCAGGCAGGTGAAGACAATCGTAATGTTGCTCGAATGGCATTACTGCTAGCCGGATTACCATATTCTGTTCCCGGAGAAACAGTAAATCGTTTATGTGCTTCGGGCTTATCGGCTTCTATGACCGCTGCACGGAGCATCATGATTGGTGAAACGGATCTAATGATATCAGGCGGAGTTGAAAACATGACACGCGGACCTTGGGTAATGTCAAAAGCATCCTCAGCTTTTGGTCGCGACCAACAATTATTTGATTCATCTT
>JBBSPS010000083.1:0-15574 GCA_038258655.1 Bacteroidia bacterium | reverse complement strand
TTGCCAACAAAGAACTTGCTTTCCAAAATGAGGAAAAAGAAAAACGAGCAGAAGAATTAGTCATCGCTAACAAAGAACTTATTTTCCAAAATGAAGAAAAAGAAAAACGAGCGGCTGAATTAGTTATCGCAAACAAAGAACTTGCTTTCCAAAATGAGGAAAAAGAAAAACGAGCAGAAGAATTAGTCATCGCTAACAAAGAGCTTATTTTCCAAAATGAAGAAAAAGAAAAACGAGCGGCAGAATTAGTCATAGCCAACAAAGAACTTGCTTTCCAAAATAAGGAAAAAGAAAAACGAGCAGAGGAGCTAATTATTGCAAATGAAGAATTGAAAAAGGCAGAAGAACAATTCAGACTTGTAGTAGAATCAACACCTAATTCAATGATCCTTGTTAATCAAGAAGGTTTTATAACAATGGTAAATTATCAAACAGAAAAACTTTTTGAATATACACGAAGGGAATTAATAGGTAGTAAATTTGAAAACCTTTTACCCAAACAATTTCGAAAACGCCATCCTGATCTTAAAAATATGTTTTTTTTAACTCCATCACCAAAATCATTGGGAGCAGGTAGTGATCTTTTTGGTGTAAAAAAAAATGGAACAGAAATTCAGATCGAAATTGGATTAAACCCTATTGAAATACACAATGGGCAAATGGTACTTGCTTCTATAATTGATGTTACCGAAAGAAAAAAACAGGAATCAATTATAAAAAAACAGATAATTGAATTAGAAGTGAAAAATAAAGGGCTTGAGCAATTCACTTATATTGCCTCCCATGATTTGCAGGAACCGCTTCGTACTGTTTCCAATTATATTCAAATTATAGAAGAGGATTATGGTGAGCGATTAGGCGAGGAAGCAAAGACGTATTTCCAAACAATCAACCTTGCCACAAACCGTATGAAGACACTCGTAAGGGCATTACTGGATTTTTCACGCCTAGGACGCAACAAAAAAATAGTCACTGTTGATTGCAAAAAAATAGTAAACGATGTAATCGCAGATCTTTCGAATTTAATAAAGACTACGGGTACAATAATAAGCATAGGAGAATTACCTCAACTGAATATATATGAAACAGAATTGCGACAACTATTCCAAAATCTTATTGCCAACGCAATTAAATTCAGAAAAATGAATACGCCACCTGAAATTAAAATTGGTTGTGAAAAAGTAAACAACCAATGGCAATTTTTTGTAACTGACAATGGGATTGGAATTAATTCAAAACATTTTGAACGTGTATTTTATATTTTTCAACGTCTTCATAAAGACAGCGTATATGAAGGGTACGGCATTGGTTTAGCTAATTGTAAAAAAATAGTAGAACTGCATGGAGGGAAAATATGGATAAACTCCACCTTAGGATATGGAACTACATTTTATTTCACTTTATTAAATTTAAATTTATGAGTAAAAAACTAAATTGCATTATGCTTATTGATGACAATAAGGGTGATAATTTTTTTCACAAAAGAGTTATTAATAAAAATAACAGCGCTATTATAGTAGTAACAGAACAATCAGGTAACGATGCACTTGAATATTTAAAAGAAAAAATAAATCACCAAAATGCCCATCCAGATTTAATTTTTCTTGACATTAACATGCCTGGGATGAACGGCTGGGAATTCCTGGAAGAATACAATAAGCTTGACAAAGAATTACAAGGTAAAGTAATTGTAATAATGCTTACAACATCTGAAAACCCTGACGACGAAGCCAAATCAAAAACATTAGGTATTTTATCCGATTTTAAAACAAAGCCACTTACAAATGAAATGCTTAATGATATTACAGATAAATATTTTAAATAATATCTAATAAGCATTTATCTCTATGAGGGTATTGCAACGTAGTAAAATGAAAAACAAAAAAGACTCTTGCAATGTTGCAGTAGGCTTTCAAAAAATTTAAATTGAATTACCCATCTGTGGAAAATTTGTACTTATCGCATATTTTATAATATAAAATATCGAAAATTAATTGATATGTAATTTTTTTCTTAACGAAGCAAAAACGATTAGCAAACAAAATATCGCTGTAGCACCCGGGTATAACCTTTCTTCAATGGTCCATGCATTTCCTCCAAGGAAGGATAAAATATTTGCGATACTAAACATGATCCAAATTGAAGGCGAACCACGCTGCGGGTCTTTAATTATTTCCATAAACAAGGGAAGCCCTGCAATGATTACTGCAACTGTTCCTGCAATAGTTGCAATATATGCGCCACCTATGAACCAGGCGATGAGGCAAATAATAACAAGCACACAAACAAACGTTTCAAATTTGCCCCAGGAAAATTGTTTTTTGTAAAGAAGAGCAATTGTGATAAGCGTGCTACCTAAAGTATAAGCTATGGGCAACCAAATATTACCGTGTTGAAAAAGAATACTTGTAAAAATGATCGCATCAAGAACTGCCCAAAGAAACCATGTTGCAAAACTTTGTTTAATTTCACCTTTAAGAATCCCCGAAATGAGAGGGTAGTTGGTGCATAAAGCGATGATAGCGCCAATCAGTGCTAAATATCTCATTAAATTTTTTTAGATCAATCAAGTGGAAGTTGCAATTTTATTTTCTATTCCAAGGTTGATAATTAATTTAATGTTGCTTCATATGTAATTGTTGTTTTTAAAAGCTTAGAGATTGGGCAGTTTTCCTTAGCATTAACAACAAGCTCTACAAATTTTTCTTTGCTAATACTGGGCACTTTAACATTTACAGTTAAATGAGAAAGAGTAACTTCTCCTTTTTCTGCATCTAGAGTGATGTCGCATCGCGTGTTAATACTTTCAGGAGTATAACCTGCAGCGGTTAATAAAAAACTCAACTTCATTGTAAAACAACCTGCATGAGCTGCTGCAATTAATTCTTCCGGGTTTGTTCCGATGCCCTCCGCAAAACGGCTGGTATAATTATATTGTGTTTTATTCAATACGGTACTTTGTGAAGTAAGATTTCCCGTACCTTCTTTACCTGTTCCTTGCCAATTGGCTGTTGCAAATCGTTTCATAGTTTTTTTATTTTATAAATTATTTTTGGGCTGTTAAATTAATGTTTTTTTATATGGCTTTACTAAACAAATAATAATTATCAATATGATTACAGAAAAAAATAAGGTACTTTTAAGGAAAAATCAACCGTATCTGTTGCATAACCATGCAGCACCATTCCAATGTATCTCTGGTTTTGAAGATATGTTTTATTAAACAATGATACTTGATATTTAATAGTATCTATTCCAATCTTAAGAAATGATTTATTTTTTACTGTTAGGTTAGAGCTTATATAACACGTATCTTTTTCTATTTTTATATGTATATCTCCTATCTGCTCTACAGTAGGCAGAAAATGTGCAAGGATCTGAGTACGGAAAATAAAAATAGTTCCACCTGCAATAATTATTAGAACGAGAAAAAAATACTTATGTATTTGATCTTATTTTTCATTTTTATTAATCCCCATCGATTAAATAATCTAAATAACTGTTTCTTAAAATAACTAAAAAACCGTACGTGGTAAAAATCAGTAACCACTAAATATTTACATTTGGAAACGTATTATGGTTTTTATAAAGAAACACGTTCAATTTTTGGTGCTTTTTTAATCAATTTTCGTGATCTTCAATTCAACTCTTCTGTTGAGCTGTCTTCCTTCGGGATTGTCTTTACCATTTAATTTTTTATTGGCCGCTGCAGGCATGGTCTCCCCATATCCTCTGGCTTGCATACGATCGGCGCTGATGCCTTTTGCTGCAAGGCTCGCTACAACAGCTTGTGCGCGTTCTTCTGAAAGTTTTTGGTTATAAGCATCATTGCCTTTGCTGTCAGTATTTCCTGATATCTCTACTTTTAAATTCGGGTTGCTTTTTAAAAGAAAAAAAAGATTTTTTAACTCTACATTTGAAACAGCACGTAAAGTGGATTTATCAAAATCAAAGAAAATATTGTTTAATGTTATTTTAGAACCCACAGCTATTGGATCCAATGAAATGGATTTTTTTATTTCATAGTAATTTGATTTCTTTGGTATTTCCATATTTTCAGAATAGAATAAATGGTCTTGTGCCTGGTAGGTAATGTTGTAATTTCTGCCGGGAGTAAGGATAAAAAGAAATTGTCCTGTTTTGTTATTTGTGTGATAAATTCCCACAATCTCACCGGTTTCATTATCCGTCACCGTAATCTCCACTTTTTTTGCAGGCTTGCCGGATTCATCATTTACAATACCTTTCATCAAGGTAAGAGGGGTTTCTTTACGATCAAGGAATGTCACCATATAATTATCTTTTTCTCCAAGCCCTCCTTTACGGAAAGAAGAGAAATAGGCTTTAAGATTGTCAGGACTAACTACATAAAAAATATCATCATCCGTGGTATTGAGTGGGTAACCACCATTTACAGGCTCTGACCAGGTTTTATCTTCGGAAAGAAGGCTGTTAAAAATATCAAAGCCTCCCATAGTATTGTGCCCATTGGAACTAAATGATAAAGTAATTCCATCAGGATGGATAAAAGGAGAATCTTCATCATAAGGCGTATTTATGTTAGCCCCCATGTTTACCGCCGGTTGCCAGTCGCCTCCCGGTATTCGTTTGCTTGTATACAAATCCCGGCCGCCAAATCCGCCTGGCTTGTTGCTTGTAAAATAAAGCGTGTTTCCGTCCGCGGAAATAAATGCACTTGGTTCCCAGTATTTTGAATTAATATTTTCATTCAGTTTTACAGGGGTACTCCATTTATCTCCGTCTAACGTTGTACTATAAATATTCCCATCTCCATTATCGTCTTTATAAATTAAAATAGTTTGTCCGTCCGGCGAAAGGCCTACGGTTGCTTCATGCCATTCAGTGTTAACAGGCGTGCCAATGTTTTCTACTTTCGACCAGCCTATAGTTGTTTTATTAGACATATAAATATCTTCCATATAATTACCTTCATCATCTTTCTGATCACCAGTACCTTCCGGCCGGCGTGAAGTAAAAAAAATAGTACTCTGGTCAGCAGATAATACAGGAGAGTAATCCGCATAAGCTGAATTCACAGCAGTTCCGAGATTTTGTATTTTCATACGTACCGGGTTTCCAACTAACCGTTTTCCGGTTTTGCACATTTCTATTTTCCGGTTTATTTCATCGATAGACGTTTTATCTGTTTTATTATTTGATGTCATAAGAAATATAAATTTCCCATAAACAGCTATTGCTGAATCAAACTGATAATTCAAATGATATGCATCTCCCAACAATTTAAAAGTAATGTAGGGTGCGTTTGTTTCTTTATATGAACCACCTTTGTAATCATCCGAAACAGCAGTAATTGCTTTGCTAAAATAAGGAATGGCCTTAGCCCTTTCATTTCTTGATGCTTGATAGCATACACCAATTTTAAAAGCCAAGTTCATATTCGCCGGCTCTTCTTTATAAAGTTCCAAGAAAATAGGAAGTGCTGCTGAATAGCCTTCTTTATAGGAATTAGCTCCTTTATAACTCAATGATTCAACTTTACCATCCTGATAAACTTTTGAAAATATTTTTTCAGCGCGATCAAATTGCCCCTCAAAATTTTCTTTATTATTTTGAGCGCTAAGGCTGCATGTAGTTAATAAAAATATATACGTAACGGAAGTAAAAAATTTCATAGGGACAAAATTAGATGGTTTAAAATTGTATTTACAAAGAATTATTAATAATAATTGCTTGCAAAGGTAAGCACTCAGATGACGATAACTATTATATAAGTTTGGAAATAAGTTACATCATTCACTTATTACAAAGAAGTAAACAACTACTATACTTAGATTATAAAAATATCATTTGATGAATAAAAAAGATGTGTTCTTTATGATTTAAAGAACAAATTATCAAGTGACCACACATTCCATGTCTGTGGAACAACAAGAAGAAATAAAAGCAATAGTAACCTAGAAAAAACAAAACGAGTGTCCCACATCGGCGTATTAATACCAAAACCTATAGCAGCAATGATTAAATTAATACCCAAGAGATATAATGCGCAGTATTCAAAAAGACCAACAATAAGTAAAATTCCACCTATAAATTCAGTGCAGGAAGTAAACCAAGAAGCGCAAATAGTTAAAATTTTTGGTATGCCTTTGCTGTTGAAGGTATTTTGATATGTTTCAATAACATTTTTTATTTTTACTTTAAAAACAGCATCATATCCCTGAAAGAAAAAAAGAAAACCTAGGAAAACCCTTGCTAAAAATACCGCGGCAATTTCATGACTTTGATAAATACTTTCCATTTCGTTAAATTTATCTTACATTCTGGACATGTACCAGTTTAATTCTTTTTCCATTTTTTGATACCGGAAAATAGTGGTAATGATATTTTGTAAACGCATAAAGGCTGTTTCGCTTTTCACAACATAGTCAAAAGCTCTATGGTGCATGCAATTGATCGCTACATCAATTTTATCCTGAGAGGATAACATCACTATAGGAATATCAGGATTGAACGCTTTTATTTTATCCAGTGTTTCCATTCCGTTCATAGCGTTTTTATCAATGCCATCCAGATGGTAATCTAAAATGACCACATCCGGACTGTGCTTTAAATTTTCCATACACAATTCGCCGGTAGGAAATGTTTCAATGGAAAAATCAGCATGCTGTAAAAATTCAATTTCTAATGATTTTAAAAATACGGCATCATCATCTACCAGGAATAGTTTTATTTTTTCGCTGTTCATTTTTTAGTGTTTTTAATCGTATTAAATTCTATTTCTAATTCTAAACATGCCTGTGTACAAACATTTTCAAGTTGCAAAACCATGTCATGTATTCCATCTTCCTCTTGCTGTGTATTTGCATATTCATGAACTTTTTTTGCCATGTTTTCAAAATCCGCACTAATACCCACAATTGAAAATGACGGGATCATTTTATGAATTGCCGCCTGTAATGAGCTCCAATCTTTATCCTGAAAGCTTTGTTTCATGATGTTAATTAAAGGTGGGGTTTGTTTTAAATAAAGCGAGATCATTTCCATCATCAATACAGGATTGGATTTAGTGCGGTGCATTAAATAATCCAGGTTAATGTATTTTAATTTTTTAGTTTGATCCGTTACACTAATCTCGGTTTGTTTGATAGGTGTAGTTTTTTTTACCAACCCAATTATTTTACTGTATAATAATCTTTCATCAACAGGCTTTGCTATATAATCATTCATGCCGGCAGCCTTGCATTTTGAAAGATCAACTGAGGTTACATCGGCAGTTAAAGCGATAATGGGAATCTTGGAATTCATTTTGGTGCGAATGTATTCAGTGGCTTCAAAGCCATTCATCTCAGGCATTTGCAAGTCCATCAAAATAATATCATACGATTTAGTTTGTAGTTTTTCGATGGCTATTTTTCCGTTCCCTGCAATATCCCGCTCAAATCCAAAATCATCCAATAATGTTTTCATCAGTAATTGGTTAAGTGCAATGTCTTCCACCACCAGCACTTTTATATTTTTAATTTCCGTATCTAATTCTACTGCTCCAATTTCCGGTTCAGCTGCTGCTTTTGTTTTTTGAAAACTTAATGTAAAACTAAAAGTAGTTCCTTCATCCATTTTGCTTTTTACATTAATACGTCCACCTTGCGGTTCTACCAATTGTTTCACAATAGCCAACCCTAATCCGGTTCCACCATATAACCTTGAAGTGCCACTGGATGCTTGCTGGAAATTCTCAAATATTTGTTCTATTTTATTTTCCGGTATCCCAATCCCTGTATCCGAAACTGCAAATTCAATGGTTACTTTATCTTCATCTTCATCCAGTAAACAAACACTTACTGTAATTTTCCCTTTTGTTGTAAACTTCACCGCGTTGCTCACCAAATTTAAAATGATCTGGTGCAAACGCACCGGGTCACCAACCAATACCTCTGGAATTTTCTCATCGTATTTTTTTACCAATTCTAAATTCTTTTCCTGAATTTTTGTTTCAAACAAATGGAGCATCGCGGAAATGGACGAGGATAATTTAAAAGGTGTTTGCTCGAATATCATTTTTCCTGCATCTACTTTTGCAAGATCGAGTATGTCGTTAATTAATACGATCAATGCATCACCACTTACTTTTATTGCGGATAAATATTCTTTTTGTTTAGCCGAGAGATCTGTTTTTAATACCACTTTTGTAAACCCGATGATCGCGTTCATCGGCGTGCGAATTTCATGGCTCATGTTTGACAGAAATTGCTGTTTCGCTTTTACCGCATCTTCCGCTATTTGCGTAGCGCTTTCGGCTTTACTTTTTGCTTGTTCAGCAATTCCTGTTGCGAGTTCGGCAAATACTTTCGCCTCTATCAATTCTTTTTCAATTATTTTTTGCTCTGTTATATCTCTTGCCACTACAACAATGCCAAGTACATTCCCTTGCTCATCTTTATAAACCGAACCGTTAAATAACACATCGGTTAATTTGTAATCCCTTATCGTTAGTAAATAATCTGCCACAAAACCTTTGGCAAAAACTTCCTTGTAGCCTTCTCGTGCTTTATCGGGTTCAGTAAAATAATCAAAAAAATCGGTGCCGATTAATTTTTCGCGCGATACACCTGTAATGTTTACCGATGCATTATTCATATCAGTAATTTTCCCTTCGGGGTTAATCGTAAATAGTGGATCAAGGCTGGCTTCAATAAGACTACGCGCGTAGTTGGCGACCCTTAACTCTGCTGCTCGTTTTTGTTTTTCCTCTTTTTGAAAAACCAATTCTTTATTAGCAATAATTAATTCATTCGCACGTTTTTCTTTTTCTTTGTTTTGAAAAACAAGTTCTTTGTTGGCAATAATTAACTCATTCGCACGTTTTTCTTTCTCTTCATTTTGAAAAGCCAGCTCTTTATTCGCAATAACCAACTCATCTGCGCGTTTTTCTTTTTCCTTGCTTTGAAAAATAAGTTCTTTGTTGGCAATGATCAATTCATCCGCCCGTTTTTCTTTCTCTTCATTTTGAAAGAGAAGTTCTTTGTTGGCAATGACTAACTCTGCCGCACGTTTTTCTTTCTCTTTATCCTGAAAGGTAAGCTCTTTATTAGCAATAAGTAACTCTGCCGCACGTTTTCCCTTTTCCTTATCTTGGAAGGCCAACTCTTTTGTGGCAATAATTAATTCATCCGATTTTTTTCTTTTAGCCATTCCTATTGCCTTTATAAAAATTAATTTATATACTTTGAATTGCCAATTTCTTCGATCGGAGTTCTACTCCTGTCTTTTAATTGTTTAAAATGGGAAGGTGTAAGCCCGGTAACTTTTTTAAATTGATTGGATAAATGTGCCACACTGCTGTAATGTAGCTTATAAGAAATTTCCGTAAGATTGAGTTCATCATACAACAACAATTCTTTTATCCGTTCAATTTTATGAACGATAATAAATTGCTGTATCGTGATGCCTTTCACTTCTGAAAATATATTTGACAAATAAGTATAATCATAATTTAATTTTTCGCTGAGATAATTGGAATAATTCATTTTAGGCACTTCATCCGAATGATGAATCATTTCAGTGATCACATTTTTTATTTTTTCGATCAATACCGCTTTCTTATTATCCATTAATTCAAGGCCTGAATCGCGTAATGCAAGCCTAACTTGTTCCCGCTGTTCCTCGGAAATATTTTCCATGATCTCAACTTCTCCTAGATCCACAACAATAAAATGCAGTCCAAGTTTTTTCAATTCTTCCTTTACCGCCATTTTACAGCGGTTGCTTACCATGTATTTGATATATAATTTCAAATTGTATTTTTTAACAGGTGATGAACAAAGGTGCGCAGCTTAAACAACGAAGAGTTACACATCTTTAGAAAAAAGTTACATAAATCACGCATTTCCCCTTCTTAAATTTTTTTGAAAGGTCCCCACATTAAAGGGATTTTACACTACTTATACGCATTGCGTTGAATTGCCCAATGAAGGTGTAAATAAAATTAAAATAAATATACCACAAGGTAATCTTAATTTGCGATTTGAGGGGAAATAATAGCTCTTTTTGAAAATACTTAGTAAAGGGGAAAGATAACCATGCCCTTACACAATTATTAAACAAAAAACTACAATTTAATTTTTTGTCCAAGTCGCAATATACTGGTAGTTTTTAATTTGTTTTTTTGACAGATCATTTTTGTCGTAATTCCATTTTTTTTGGCAATTGAAGACAGTGTATCACCTTTTTTTACAACATATAATTTCATTCCATTTCGGCCATTATAATTTTTAGCAGCAGCCTTCTTGGCTTCAGCAACATAATCAAATGTTTGTTTGCTCAAACAAAGTGTATCGCAAACTAATTTATGATCCGTAAAAGAAATAATATCAGTGGGATTAATAGGCTGTCCCAAATAACGTATCTCAAAATGTAAATGACTTCCTCGCGAACGTCCTGTATTTCCACCTAATCCAATAATCTGCCCGGCAAATACTTCCTCTCCAATATTAACTTTTATTTTTGATAAATGCCCGTAATAAGTTTCTAATCCATTACTATGTCGAATAACAATAACATTGCCATAACTCTTACTTTTTTTAGCGATACGTACTTTCCCGTCAAATGCAGCACCTACAGCATCGCCTGTTTCCAAGTCAATATCGGTTCCATAGTGAAAACGTTTTCTGCGCGGGCCAAAACCTGATGTTACACTACCCATAAATGGATGTACATATCCGCAACTATTTTTATCACATAAAGTAACTTGTTTTATACTGTCTTTTAATGTAGCGATATTAAATTTCACAGAGTGAATATTTACAGTATCCCAACCACAATACAGATCATAGGCAGAAAATAAGATCAATGAATCGGTATAATCCGCCATTTCATCTTCATCAATCGCGTAAGGGACTGTATCGGTGATTAATTTTTGTTCTTTTAAAATTACCTTATTGGTATCTCCCACAATAGCGTAGGCCATGTTTAATAGCAAAAACAGGAAAAGAGTAGAAAATATTTTTTTCATTCTCATCAGGATAAAACAAATAACTATCAGAACCACTATTGATTGCAGATTTACAAATATGTGCAATTTTGTAAAAAAACAAGAGTTAAAGAATGTTAATGAGGAATTTATCTTCACAATTGAATGTTGATATGTTTCATACATTATCTTTGTAAAAACAAACAACAACATGAAAACAGCAGAAATAATAACAGAAAAAGGAACCATGAAAGTGGAATTTTATGAAAAAGATGCTCCCGGTACAGTAAAAAACTTTTGCGACCTTGCAAATAAAGGGTTTTACAATGGGTTAACATTTCACCGAGTAATACCCGGATTTGTATTGCAAGGCGGATGCCCTAAAGGCACGGGTGCCGGTGGCCCTGGGTATACCATCAAATGTGAATTAAATGGCGAGAACCAGTTCCATGACAAAGGTGTACTTTCCATGGCACATGCAGGAAGAGATACAGGCGGTTCGCAATTTTTTATTGTAATGAGCCGCTCGCAAACAGCACATCTCGACAGAAATCATACTTGTTTTGGAAAAGTAGTGGAAGGGCTTCCGCTTATTGATCAAATACGAGAAGGCGATGTGATCGAAAAAATCATTGTTCATGATAACGAGAAATAATTCCGTTAATAATGCAATTTTTGACTTTCGTGTAATTTATAGAACTCTGAAATAAATTGCTACGTAAGTTTGTATTGAAAATTTACTTATAAAAGTTAAACGTACTGTAAGTTTTTTTCACAAAGGGGAATGGTTTCGTAGCGGCCATTCCCTTACTTTTTACGTTTTTTTAATACAACACATGAATAAAAAAGGACTTTATTGGATCTGTCAGTTAGGCGGTTGGTTATTTTTTGCATTGCTCCAAAGTTTATTTTTTAAATTAAGCAATGTATTTAATAACAGTATCGCTATCAGTCAATTTATTCTTATGGTATTGGGCATTGGAATCTCGCATCTGTACCGCGATGTGATTATCAAATTGAACTGGTTAAAGATTAGTACCTTCCAATTAATACCACGTGTAATTATTGCCACTATTGTATTTGCTATAGTATTAGAATATACGCAATATGGCTTGGAATTGCTATTAAACATTGCCGGCAATAAACACCAGGATAACATTAATATTATAACCAATGTGTTGAATCTTGCATTTTTATTCTTCTTCTGGTCGCTAATCTATTTTCTTTTTCATTATATAGAAAATTATAAAAAAGCTGAAATAGCGAATTTAAAATGGGAAGCTTCCATAAATGAAATAGAATTGAATAAATTAAAATCGCAACTCAACCCGCATTTTATGTTTAATGCCATGAACAGCATCAGAGCGCTGGTTGATGAAAACCCTATCAAATCAAAAGAGGCAATCACACAGCTTTCAAATATTTTGCGAACTACTTTGCAAATGGGAAAAAATAAAGTAATTGATTTTGAAGAAGAATTAAAAGTGGTAAGTGATTATTTAGCATTGGAATCTATTCGTTATGAAGAACGTTTAAAATCATCACTGCAAATAGATCCGCAAAGTGAAAATTTCCAGGTACCTCCATTAATGCTACAAACACTCGTTGAAAATGGCATTAAACATGGCATTTCAAAACTGACGCAAGGTGGTGTTTTAGAAATAATAACCACAGTTGAAAATAATAAACTGATCATTCATATTCGCAATACAGGTCAACTAAAAGATGTGGTGCAGATTGATAGTGGGTTTGGAATAAAAAACACGTTGCAGCGTTTACAATTATTATATGGCAAAACTGCATCATTAAAGATCAGCAATCAAAATTCAACCACCGTTTTAACTGAATTAATAATCCCGAAAAACCTAATTACCTATGAAAGCAATAATAATTGATGATGAACGCTTGGCACGTGAGGAATTAAAAAAATTGTTAGCTCCTTATCCCGAAATTCAAATTGTTGGCGAAGCCGCTAACGCTGATATTGCAATAGAAAGTATAAAGCAATTAAAACCTGATATACTATTTCTGGATATTCAAATGCCGGGAAAAAGCGGGTTTGACCTTCTGGGAGATATAAGCGGTGTGCCCGAAATAGTTTTTGTTACGGCTTATGATGAGCATGCTATTCGCGCATTTGAAGTGAATGCCTTGGATTATTTATTAAAACCCGTTCAGGCAAATCGCTTGGCTGAAACAGTAAAAAAGATCCTGAATAAAGACACTCCTGAAAAGCAAGAAACAAAAGAACAAACACAGGCATTAAATGATAATGACCAAGTGTTTGTGAAAGATGGAGAAAAATGCTGGTTCGTAAAATTAAGTGAAATACGATTATTTGAATCGGAAGGGAATTACGTTCGTGTTCATTTTGATAAAAACCGCCCGCTAATATTACGTTCATTAAATAATCTGGATACCCGATTGAACGATCGAATTTTTTTCAGGGCAAGCCGAAAACACATCATTAATTTAAAGTGGGTGGATAGTATTGAAAACTGGTTTAATGGAGGGTTAATGGTAAAGTTAAAAGGTGGGGAGCAGATAGAAATTTCACGCAGGCAAGCCACTAAACTAAAAGATATGATGAGTTTGTAAAATAATTTTTACATCTCACTTTCTTTCATCACCCTCATCAAATTGAACTTCGTAAGGTGATATCATAAACCCCAATACTACAACAAAACCAAGAATAAGAAGAGTAAACGGGTTTAATAAAATAGTAACAATTGTTTCCATGTTTTTTTGATACAAAGGTCACTAATTGTAATTAGGGAATTGTGAAGGGAATATTATTTGCACATTAAATATTAGTAATTTTAACCTTTCGACATTCCACTCGATTTTAAAATCAACTAAATATAGATGATGATTAAAAAATTTCTCCATAAATATGTAATTCTAATTATTATCCTGATCCTAATTGTTTGTGCATCTAACATTCAGTGGGGAAAAAACAGTTGGAAAAATATTATTAAAGCCGATGGTAAAGGTTATTATGCTTATTTGCCGGCCATCTTCATTTATCATGATTTAAATTTCTCTTTTTTTGATTCAATCGAAAAAAAATATCCTAATCCTAATATTTTTTATGATTATCGAGTTGTAAATAATGAAAGAATTGTAGATAAATATTTCGCGGGTACAGCTTTAGCTATTGCACCATTTTTTTTAGTTGCTCATGTTATATCTAATTTAATGGGGATTCCTACAGACGGTTATTCAAAAATCTACCTTATTTTAATCAGCATAGCAGCCATTATTTATTTGTTTATTGGATTATTTTATCTGAAAAATCTGTTGCAACGATACGGAGCATCAAATGATCTCATCAGCTTTATTTTGATCGCTATTACTTTTGCCACAAATATTTTCTACTACACTGTTTGTGAGCCTGCATTGTCACATATTTATTCCTTTACATACATTACAATTCTGTTATATAATATGCATATCTATTTTTCAACTCCAACAAAGCAGTCTGTTTTTATCATTGCTGCCTTGCTTGGTATTATTACACTCATACGCCCTCCCAATAGTATGATCATTTTAATAGCGCCATTTATTGCAGGCAACAAAAAAATATTTTCAGACGGAATTAATTACCTGAAAACTAATTTACTACCAACTATAGTTGGAGCATTATTTTTTTTGTTAATTATTTCCATTCAATTACTACTCTATAAAATACAAACAGGTAATTTTTGGGTTGATTCATACGGCAATGAAAAGTTTAATTGGGCTGATCCCCAGATGATTAATTTTTTATTCAGTTATAAAAAGGGACTTTTTATTTATACACCACTTACATTTATTACGCTTTTAGGATTGTACAAATTATTTAAGGAAAATAAATTTCAATTTTTTAGCTTAAGCGCTTTTTTATTTCTCTTGTTGTATGTACTATCATCCTGGTGGAATTGGTGGTATGGCGGCAGTTTTAGTTCAAGAGTGTGTATAGAGTATTATGCAATAGTAGCGCTACTTATGTATTTTACATTTAATCTTCTGGGGTCGATATGGGGTAGAATAACTTATTTTTCATTGATCATAGGCTTATTGTTGATATGCCAAATTCAAACATATCAATACCGTTATTATTTTATTCATTGGGAAAAAATGGATAAGAAACATTATTGGAATACATTTCTTCGTTTAAATATGGAAACAAATCCAAATGCTGATCTCTTATATCAATTATAGTTCCTTGGCTTTATTCCAGTACACATCCATTTCCGCTAAGGTCATATCACTTAACTGTTTGCCTGCCTTTGTGGCTTCGCTTTCGAGGTATTGAAATCGTTTAATAAATTTTTTGTTTGTTTTTTCCAATGCATCTTCCGGATTTATATTCACAAAGCGTGCATAATTTATAAGTGAAAATAATACATCACCAAATTCAGCTTCCATTTTTTCTTTGGAAGCGTTGGTATCAATCTCATGTTTTAATTCAGCAATTTCCTCCTGTACTTTTTCCCAAACCTGTTCGGGTTTATCCCAATCAAAGCCCACAGCACGGGCTTTTTCCTGAATCCGAGAAGCCTTCACCAATGATGGCAATGATACAGGGACACCTGACAATACAGACTTATTGCCTTCTTTTAATTTTAGCTTCTCCCAATT
>JBBSPS010000082.1:0-15622 GCA_038258655.1 Bacteroidia bacterium | reverse complement strand
ATTCCAGGGCCACCTTTTGGCCCGCAATAACGGATAACTACCACATCACCGGGTTTCACTTTTCCATTTCTTACTCCATCTATCACTACAAATTCATCTTCGAACACAACAGCAGGTCCTTCAAAATATTCACCTTCTTGCCCGCTTATTTTTGCAACTGCACCTTCTGTTGCCAGATTTCCATAAAGTATTTGTAAGTGTCCGGTTGCTTTTATAGGCTTATCCATTTCATGAAATACATCCTGTCCAGAAGTAAGTTCTTTCACCTCTTCTAAATTTTCTGCGATGGTTTTTCCTGTTACTGTTAAACAATCACCATGAATTAGTTTATTTTTTAATAAATATTTCATCACCGCAGGAACTCCACCAACAGCATGAAGATCCTCCATTAAGTATTTACCACTTGGTTTTAAATCAGCAAGTACAGGTGTTTTATCACTTATCTTTTGAAAATCATTGATTTCTAATTTTACATCCACCGATTTTGCCATTGCTATTAGATGCATCACGGCATTAGTAGAACCTCCTAAAACAGTAATCATTACTAACGCATTCTCAAAAGCTTTACGCGTCATTATATCTTTCGGTTTAATATCTTTCTCCAACAATAATCGTATTGCTTTTCCTGTCTGTTCGCATTCCAATTTTTTTTCTTTACTCAACGCGGGATTAGATGAACTGTAAGGCAAACTCATTCCCAATGCTTCAATCGCAGAAGCCATTGTGTTGGCTGTGTACATTCCTCCGCAGGCACCTGCACCAGGGCAAGCATTTTTTATTATGCCTTTAAAATCTTCAGGGGTAATGGTATTGTTAAACTTTTTTCCTAATGCTTCAAATGCAGAAACAATATTTAATGCTTCACCTTTCCAATTTCCTGAATGAATGGTACCGCCATAAACCATTATGGATGGGCGATTGATTCTTCCCATCGCCATTACTGAACCGGGCATATTTTTATCACAACCAACAACAGCTATCAATGCATCATACCATTGCGCACCCACTACCGTTTCTATTGAATCAGCGATTATATCGCGCGATACTAATGAGTAACGCATTCCTTCGGTTCCATTAGAAATACCATCGCTTACGCCTATTGTATTAAAAATCAATCCAACTAACTCTTCTTCTTGAACTCCTTTTTTTACATCTTTTGCAAGATCGTTCAAATGCATATTACAAGTATTTCCCTCGTATCCTGTACTTACAATACCTACTTGTGCCTTTTTCAAGTCCTCTTCAGTTAAACCTATTCCATAAAGCATTGCTTGAGCCGCCGGTTGAGTTTCATCCTGTGTAATTGTTTTGCTGTATTTATTGAGTTCCATTGAAATTAATTTTAATTTATTTTTCTACAATATTAAAGCTTGAAAGTGTAGATGTGCATTAAATAAATATTCATTCTACGACAGCTAAACCAACTATTCACTTTTATTGTCTCTGAAATATACTATATTGTTAGTTATTTAAAAATATTATATCTTATGCCTAAGCTTGTTTTTTTTATTTAGTTAAAGAATGTTTTTTTTCAAAAACTAAATTTTGGTATGCATCCTGAATACGTTTTCCTAATGAATCTTTCCACGCTTTTTTAAATACCTGTTTATTTATCGAAGCAATAGGTGCTATTTCCGCTGCTGTACCGCAATAGAAAGCACTGTCGGCA
Source organism: Bacteroidia bacterium (assembly GCA_038258655.1). GTDB lineage: Bacteria > Bacteroidota > Bacteroidia > 2-12-FULL-35-15 > 2-12-FULL-35-15 > 2-12-FULL-35-15. The sequence goes on along the minus strand of JBBSPS010000082.1, from coordinate 13,953 downwards.
GCGAGTAATTCTTCAGGTTTAAATAACCCTTCCGATACTTTTATGCCTAATTCAGCAGCAATTTCTTTAACAGTGGCGCGTGTAATTCCGGGTAGAATATTTCCGAGTTGCGGAGTATATAATTCCCCGTTCTTTTCAAAAAATAAATTTGCTCCCGGACCTTCCGCTAAGAAACCATTGTAATCCAGTAATAATGCTTCATCATAACCGGCAGCTTTTGCTTCATTAGTAGCAAGTATAGAATTAACATAATGTCCGCAGGCTTTTGCTTCTACTCTTAAAGATTTTGGATGCGGGCGACAAAAAGACGATATCATCAGGTTCAGCATTTTATCACCAAGGTATGCTCCCCAAGACCAGGCACAGATCATTATATTTACATCACTTAGCTGATTTGGTTTAGAGAGTGTCATATTGGGGTTGCAATACACCAAAGGACGTATATAGGCATTAGTAAGGTTGTTTTTTTTCAACATTACATAGGTTTGTTTGATCAGTTCATCAATATTAAATTCAAAAGGAATATTCACCAATTCACATGAGCGTTTCAAACGATCATAATGTTCTCTTTCTTTAAAAATTTTCGTTCCGTCCCCAACCGGATAAGTACGTATGCCTTCAAACACTCCATATCCATAGTGAAGAGTTTGGGAGTAAATGTCAGGATTTGCTTCGGTAGCTTTTACAAAAGTACCATTCAGGTAGATGATTGTTTTTTCGTTGTAGTACATTTTTTTTAATTGTTTAATTGTTTTTGTATGTGTTATTAGTTTCGTAAATTTTATTCAAAAAAAAAGCCTCCCGGTTTGTCGGGAGGCCTTATGAAAATAGTTTATATTTTTTATATCATACCCGTTGCAGAGGAGCAAATGCTCTTCACAATAATCACAACATTCGTAATGGTATTAAATGATTTCATCTTTTTAATTTAACTTTTTGATTAATTATTACTTCGCAAATGTATGTATTAAATTTAATACGAAACAAATATTTTTAATAAATATTTTTAATTTCCTAAATTCCCTCTATTCATAAGCCATGTAGCAGGTTGAAAAATCACATGGTGATATAATTTTTTAATAACTCTATTTTCAAAGATCTGTACTCGGCTGATATCCGCATACTTTTTTTCTTCAATTTTTGTAAATATTCAACGGAAGCCGGGACTAAAATAGCTTGCCCTGTAATGGGTTCAATCACATTATTAAATTTAATAGGGTGCGCTGTTTCCAGGATAATTCCTTTTTGTCCAGGATGTTGCTCCAAATAATTTTGTAATGATTGATAAGCCACCGCTCCATGTGGATCTAATAAATAGTCGTGTTTTTTATACACTTCCAAAATCGTATCAGCAGTTGTTTTATCATCAATACTATAGCTGCTAATTTTATTTTTGATCTGCTTGAAATCATTTCCAAATAGTTCCAACAGTCTTACAAAATTACTTGGATCGCCTATGTCCATTGCATTTGAAATAGTAGCAACTGAAGCCTTAGCATTATATTTTCCTGTATTAATATATTCAGGAAATACATCATTACTGTTACAAGCCGCAATAAAATGTGCAACAGGCAATCCTGATAAATGAGCGATCAAACCTGCACAAATATTACCGAAATTTCCACTTGGAACTGATACAACAGGAGGTTGTTCATATGGCCACTGTTGCAAAGCATAGAAATAATAAAATTGCTGTGATAACCAACGTGCAACATTTATTGAATTGGCTGATGTAAGGTGAGCAATCTGTTTAAGTTCATTATCCGCAAAAGCCTGTTTTACCATTCGCTGACAATCATCAAAATCGCCATCCACTTCTAATGCAGTAATATTATTACCCAAAGTTGTCAGTTGCAGTTCTTGTATCTTACTGACCTTTCCGGAAGGATAAAGAATCACTACATCTATGTCTTCTATTCCCAAGAAACCATTTGCTACAGCGCCTCCTGTATCACCTGAGGTAGCAACCAATACAGTAGTTTTTTTATCGGCTCCTTTTAAAAAATATCCTAAACACCTGCTCAAAAATCGCGCTCCAACATCTTTAAAGGCCAGTGTAGGGCCATGAAATAATTCTAATGAATAAATATCATCATTGATTTTCACCAAAGGGAAATCAAAGTCCACCGTTTCTTGACAAATGCGATATAATTCATTTTCCGGAATAACATTACCAACATAAGGTTGTATAATCTCAAACCCAATTTCCGCTTTTGTTTTTGTTTTTAAATTTTTTAGAAAATTCGCTGAAAGCAAAGGGGCTTTTTCAGGAAAATATAATCCTTTGTCCGGTGCTAATCCTTTAATAACTGCTTCCCGAAAATCAGCGGCGGGGGCTTTTTTATTTGTACTAATGTATTTCATATTATGATGTATTAATTATCTATAATTTTTATGCCTTCATTGTTTATGGTGGTTACATAAGTATTCAATGGCAATCCTATTTTATTGTAAATCTCAATCGCTGACCTTTCAACTTCTTTTGCAGTTGCTTCATCTTTGCTTAACATGAATATAGAGGGACCCGAACCTGAGATGCCTCCTCCTAAAGCACCTGCTTCTATACTATTTTTCTTAACCTCATCAAATCCCGGTATCAGTATACTGCGAACCGGTTCAATAATTTCATCCACCAACGAACGGCTGATAAGTTCGTAATCATTTTTCATTAAACCAGCTATCAATCCTGCAACATTAGCCCATTGTTTAATACCATCCGAAAGCAATATTTTTTGTTTTAAAATACTGCGGGCATCAGATGTTTTAATTTCAATTTGTGGATGTATGATTGTTACAAATAATGCAGGTGCAGGAATTTGAATAACATCTATCGGTTCATTACTTCGAATAAGAGTAATTCCTCCATAGATACATGGCGCTAAATTATCCGCATGTTTTGATCCTGATGCCAATTCCTCTCCACACATAGCAAATCGTATCATATCCTGTTTCGAAAACCGATTGCCCAACAAATAATTAGCACCCGCTATAACACCTGCTGCACTGGCAGCACTAGAACCAATACCGCTGCCCGGTTTGATAATTTTTGTACTTTCTATTTCAAAACCAATATCTTCCGGAACCTCTTCAAGTAAAGCCATCAACGCAACTCCAAGTACATTTTTCTCCGGCTCAACAGGAAGTTGATAATTATCCTTGTTAATAATTGTAATTCCTTTTTTGGGAACTAATCGCATTACTAATTCATCATTGATATTACTGAGCGCAAAACCCAATATGTCAAATCCACATACAACGTTTGCAACGCTTGCAGGAGATAGAATTTTTATTTCGCGCTGTTTCATGGGTTGAGAGATAATGCATTAATAAAACATCGCTCATCTATCGGTTCAACAACAATTTCTATAGGCTCTACATCAAATGATTTAGAAATGATAAATGAAAATTTATAATGAGCTATGGCAATATCGGGCAATATAAAAAGATGCTGAGCCGAATTATTTACTCTGTTACGAATTGCATCTCCGGTTTCAGAAAAACTAATTCCCGGTAACCGGAGGTTTGCATTTGATTGGATCAACTCACGTGCATCCGACCATTCATGCGCTATTTGAAGAGATTGCAATTTTGCTGATAAAATAAATGATGGCAACAATTCAGCATAAAATAAAACATTCTCTTCCACTTTAGTAGAAAGATCAGATACCAAAGAAACACCTTCACATAAACTTTCAAGTTCATTGCACATTTTTTTTACACAACTAAGTATTGCACTTTGTTCAACAAGAGGGATCAATTCCTTTACAATTTGTAAATATTCGTGTTCAACAATTTTTAATTTTTCTTTATACAATTCATTTTGTTCAGATGCCAAACTTGCGGCCTGCATTAATAGATCAGTTGTTTCGCGCTTAGCAGAAACAACAACAATAGTTTTGTTTTTTGCATTTGCCTGCTGAGCTATAGCAGCTATTATATATAAATTTTCGACATCTGCCAGAGCAGCGTCATTGAGTTTTACTATTTTCATGACATTAAGTTTAAAAAATTTGAAATAAATTTGATTGTGAATGAAATCAGAAACTGGGTTTCTTTTTCATTGAATGGCAAAATGCCGCTGAGGGAATAACGTTCTATAACCCTAAAGGGTAATAGTGGTTGTAGTAATGGTTGTTGTGGAAATAGAAGCTAAATCCTGTATAATAGCAGTAGCCATTACAGGAGAAAATAAAAGAATATATTTTGCTTGTTGCTTCATTGAGAATTTAAAATTCTGCTACAAAGATAAATCATAAATTAGTTAGAAAACAAATTTATTTTTAAAACTACTTTCTTTTATCCTCTTGAAATGATATAAATAGTGTGCTCCGACACTTTGTCAGTTTTACAATGATGGCACATCGTTTGAAAAGAAGTTGCCGTTAAAAAAACTATTAACTCTAAAATCCAAATAAAAAATGCAAACCGGAAAAATTAACGTACAAACCGAAAACATTTTCCCCATCATTAAAAAGTTTTTGTATTCCGATCACGAAATATTTTTACGTGAACTTGTTTCCAACGCTGTTGACGCTACTCAAAAATTAAAAACCTTGGTCTCGATCGGCGAAGCTAAAGTGGAATTAGGCGATCTAACAATAGAAGTGATTATCAATAAAAAAGCAAAAACACTTACCATTCGTGATAAAGGTATTGGTATGACTGCTGAAGAAATTGAAAAATATATTACTCAAATTGCTTTTAGTGGTGCCGAAGAATTTGTAAATAAGTACAAAGATAAAACTCCTGAAGCTGCTGCCATTATTGGTCATTTTGGATTAGGATTTTATTCCGGATTTATGGTAGCAAAAAAGATAGAAATATTTTCATTATCATTTAAAGAAGATGCGAAAGCGGTTCGTTGGGAATGTGATGGAAGTCCGGAATACAAACTTGAGGAAACAAAGAAAAAGAAAGAAAGAGGGACTGATATTGTACTTCATATTGCCGATGATTCCGAAGAATTTATAGAAGAATATCGCATTGGCGAATTATTAAAAAAATATTGTAAATTTTTACCTGTTGAAATAAAATTCGGCACAAAAAAAGAAAAGAAAAAGGAAGGTGATAAGGAAGTTGAAACCGAAATTGATAATATCATCAACAATCCAAATCCTGCATGGACAAAGAAACCTACGGATCTTACGGATGAAGATTATAAAAAATTCTATCATGAATTATATCCGATGAGTTTTGAAGATCCTTTATTTCATATTCATTTGAATGTGGATTATCCTTTTAACTTAACAGGTATTTTATATTTTCCAAAAATTCAAAAATCAATTGAAGTACAAAAAGATAAAATACAATTATACTCTAATCAGGTATTTGTTACCGATTCAGTTGAAAATATCGTTCCTGATTTTTTAACCTTATTACGAGGTGTTATTGATTCACCGGATATCCCCTTGAATGTTAGTCGCAGCTATTTACAAAGTGATGCGAACGTAAAAAAGATCTCTGCACACATTACTAAAAAAGTAGCGGATAAGTTGGAAGAACTCTTTAAAAAAGACCGTGCAGATTTTGAAAGTAAATGGGAAGACATAAAAATATTTGTTCAATACGGAATGCTTTCAGAAGAAAAATTTTATGAGAAAGCGCAAAAGTTTGCATTGTTAAAAAGCACTGATGGCAAGTATTCTACGTTGGAAGAATATGCAGAAATAGTGAAAGCCGCACAAACAGATAAAGATAAACGTGTAACTTATTTATATACTACAAACATTGATGAGCAACATAGTTTTATTGAAACTGCAAAAGAACGCGGATATGATGTATTGGTGATGGATAGCCCAATTGATTCTCATTATATCAATCAACTGGAATCAAAATTGAAAGACACTTCTTTTGTTCGTGTTGATTCCGATACAATTGATAAATTAATTAAGAAAGAAGAAGCACAACCATCCAAACTTTCGGAAGATGAACAAAACAAATTGAAACCGGTTATTGAAGCATTAATTTCTAAAGAAAAATTTACTGTTGTATTTGAAAGCCTTAGTGAAAAAGATTCCCCTATGATCATTACCAAGCCCGAGTTTATGCGCAGAATGAAAGATATGAGCGCAATGGGTGGCGGTGGAGGAATGAATTTTTATGGGTCAATGCCGGATATGCATAATCTGGTGGTGAACAGCAATCATCCTCTTATCAGTAAGATACTGAATGAAAAAGATGCGGAAAAACAAAAACAATTGACAAAACAATCCACTGATCTGGCAATGCTTTCCCAAGGCCTGTTAAAAGGTGAGGAACTGACTAAATTTATTAAGCGCAGTGTTGAATTGATTGATTAGACTACCAAACCCTCTCCCAAGGAGAAGAGTTTGCAGAAGTGAAGATTATTATAATTTATTGTACTTTTATCAACTAAACAAAAACAAAAAAATGAAACAAGGAACTATTATTTTATTAGTAATTGCCGGATTGATTTTACTTCTTGGCTTTAATGGTTGTAGTTCGTACAACCAAATGGTAACGATGGATGAAGGTGTTACTGCACAATGGAAACAAGTGGAGGTGGCTTATCAGGCGCGTATGGATAAAACCAAAAACTTATTTGAGATCGTACAAAGTGCCGCTGATTTTGAAAAAAACACATTAACGGAAGTAATGGAAGCAAGAAGCAAAGCTACCAGTGTTCGTATTGATCCTACTAATTTAACACCTGAAAAATTAGCTGAATTTGAAAAAGCACAAAATGCTTTTGGTTCTTCTTTGGGAAGATTGATGGCTGTTGCTGAAAATTATCCGCAGTTGCAAAGTGTACAAGCATTCCGCGATTTTCAAGCGCAATATGAAGGCATGGAAAATAGAATTGCTACTGAGCGTATGCGCTTTAATGAAGCAGCGCAAGAGTTCAACACTTATATCCGTAGATTTCCAAAAAATATCTGGGCAGGAATGTTCCACTTTGAAAAACGCGCTTACTTTGAATCACAAGCTGGTGCTGATACGGCTCCGGATATTAAAAGCATGAGAGAAAAAAAATAAGACTTGAGATATGAGATGAGTATTAAGATACTTCTCTCATATCTTAATACTCACATCTCATATCTATTAAATATGTCTGCGAAAAAATTTTTTACTCCACAACAACAATTGGCTATTCAGGAAGTGATAGCGCATGCCGAATTAAATACTTCGGGTGAAATTCGTGTGCATATTGATGATGAATGTAAAGAAGATGTGTTGGACAAATCGGCAAAAATTTTTCATAAATTAAAAATGCATAAAACCAAACAACGAAATGGAGTTTTGTTTTACCTCGCTGTTGCGGATAAAAAATTTGCTATACTTGGTGATAAAGGTATTCATGAAAAAGTCCCTGAAAATTTTTGGGATCATATAAAAGAAGATATGCTTGTTCATTTCAAACAAAATGAATTTACCGAAGGATTACGCAAAGGAATTGAAATGGCAGGCGAAAAATTAAAAGTACATTTTCCTTTACTGAAAAATGATTCGAATGAATTAAGTAATGATATGAGTTTCGGGAAATAAAATATAACAATATACTGAATGCTTAAAAAACATCTTTCTCTTTTTTTTATAACATTGTTTTTTGCTACTACTGCATTAGCGATCACTGATAGTATCCCCGAACGCCCCAGCCCACCCCGATTAGTAAATAATTTTTCAAAAGAATTTCCGAATTTCCTTTCTGAACAGGAAGAAGCTCAACTGGAAAAAAAATTAGAAGATTTTGCAAACCAAACATCTAATCAAATTGTTATTGTAATTACTGATAACATCGCCGGACTTGAGCCTTATGATTATGCTACGCGCCTTGGACAAAAATGGGGTGTTGGTCAAAAAAAAATAGATAATGGAATTGTTATACTTATCAAACCTACAGGTGGTGCAGGTCAACGTAAATATTTTATTGCTCCCGGGTATGGTTTACAAGGAGCTATTCCTGATTTAACCTGCAGACAAATTGAAGAGAATGAACTCGCGCCAAATTTAAAATCAGAGAACTATTTTGCGGCATTAGATAAAACTACAGATGTATTAATGGCTCTTGCCAAAGGTGAATACAACTCTGATCAATATGGAGAAAAGCATTCGAAAGGCAAATTTCCAAAAGGACTTATTATTCCTTTAATTTTTATTATCCTCTTTATTATTATCCGTTCAAGTAGAGGCGGCAGAGGCGGGGGCGGATTGAGTATGGGCTCTGGATTTTTCCTAGGGTCTATGTTAGGCCGTGGTGGTTTTGGTGGCGGCGGGGGTGGGTCTTCCGGAGGATTCGGAGGATTTGGTGGCGGCGGTTTTGGTGGGGGTGGAGCCGGTGGTAGTTGGTAGTTTTTTAATTATGTGTTTTTTAGTTATAAGTGTTTAGTTATAAGTTATGTTACCAAATAATTCATCAACACTTAATACAACTTATAACTAAACATTCATAACTCATTTTGAAAGCCACTTCTCTATTTCACTTTGATCTAAGTCAATATAATTTACTTCGTGTTCCACCATACTATTATTTACCATATAAATTGTAGGCATACTAGTTCCTGCTAAATAAACAAAACTTCTGCCGAGCAGCATACAATATGGAATGTCTTCGGTATGTGTGTTTTCGAAAAATGGGATTAAACTTTTATCGTCGCCATTCAACACAAAATAAAATGGAATACCCGGATTACGTTCATGAATAATTCTGATCTTATTGGCTGCTATACGGCAATGCGGGCAAGTTAAACTCATAAATGCAATAATGTGTTTTCCTAGTGAAAGTGTTTTAGGAGGTGTATTAAGTTTCCCATGATTGTATAAAGAATCCAACTCCAATTTAAATTTTTCTTCCGGTTTATTAAGATATGCTTCCGAATAATTAAGCTCTACCGGGTTGAGTACAAAAGGCATTGCGAAAGCCGTAACAAAAATTATAATAATTAAAAATCTAAATTTTTTATCTAACTCCCAACCATTATAAAATTTATTTAAAATAAAAAAAATGCCTAGCATTATGATATTCTTTATCAATGCTTGTAAAGGTGTCATCTGTATGGAAGTACCAAAACATCCGCAGTTACCTTTGTTCCCGCTAAGGGTGATTAATAAAACAAGATAAACGCAAAATAACAAAAGAACAGCTGTTCCTAATTTATAAGCAATTTTACGAAGGCTGATATTGAGAAATAACAGGAGCCCGATAAAAAATTCAAGTCCTATTAAAATACGGGCAATGAATGGTGCAACCTGCCAATTGATAAAGCCAAGATCAACAAACGTATATTCGAAAGGCTCAATAGGATACAATTTTGTATATCCCGAAAAAATAAAAATCGCACCCATTAAAGTACAAAGAATAGCAAGTACTATTTTTTTTAGCATACGTTAAAGATAAAAAAAAAGCGTTCTTCAAAAGAAGAACGCTTTTTTTATAAAAATCAATTAATTATTTTAAAGAACAAGTCTTTGTATATGTTTTACCGTTCTCAACTATGGTTGAACTTAAGCAAGCTGCTCTAGCATCACCTTTTTTAGCTTTAGTAAAAGTCGTGATAGTTGTATATGACCCTGGTACTGAAGATTCAGTTTGAGTACATGTACAAACTCTGTCTTTTTTGCAAGAAGCAAAAGAAATTGCAGATACAACTGCAACAAATAGTAACACTTTTTTCATTTGATTAATTTTTTGGTTAATGTGGGTGCAAATGTATATATAATTATTTTAGTTATGCAAATAAAAATAACTTAACACCTAACAACTGAGACTTTCATTGTAGGTTTTAGCACCTATATCAATTAATATAAGAGATTTGTATATTCGCATTGATACATCACTAATTAATAGCTAATGAAACTACACGTAATAAATACAGGAAATTTTAAACTGGATGGCGGCGCTATGTTTGGCGTTGTTCCGAAATCATTGTGGAACAAAACAAATCCTGCAGATGAAAATAACTTATGTAACTGGGCCATGCGTTGCTTATTGATAGAAGATAGTAACCGTTTGATATTAATTGATAATGGGCTTGGCAATAAACAAGATGCAAAATTTTACAGCCATTATTATTTAAATGGACACGATTCACTTGAAAATTCATTAAAAACAGCCGGTTTCAGCACTGATGATATTACAGATATGTTTTTAACACATTTGCATTTTGATCATTGCGGCGGAAGCATTCGATACAATAAAGATAGAACAGGTTTTGAAACTGTTTTTAAAAATGCAACTTATTGGAGTAATGCGGAACATTGGGAATGGGCTACGAAACCTAATCCCCGAGAGAAAGCGAGTTTTTTAAAAGAAAATATTCTACCAATACAGGAAAGCGGACAATTGAAATTTATTGAGGGTGAAAATTCAAAACAATTGGGTTCAGCTATTTCAATCTCCTATATGCGTGGCCATACAGATGCGATGATGATCCCGCATATTCAATACAAAAACAAAACAGTTGTATTTATGGCAGACCTGTTACCATCTACCGGGCATATACCATTGCCTTATGTAATGGGATATGATACACGTCCCCTATTAACATTATCTGAAAAAGAAAAATTTCTTAAGCTGGCTGCTGATAAAGAATTCATCTTATTTCTGGAACATGATTCAGTAAATGAATGTTGTATTGTTCATAATACTGAAAAAGGTGTTAGATTGAAAGAAACAATTTCATTAAAGGAATATTTTGGAGAATAATATCAAAAAAGATTCCAGACAGTTTCTTTAAAACCAATGAATATGCCATCATCACGGACTTCTATTGGATACGGCTCAACAAAATCGCCTAAGCCACTCTTCGCCCTACCTGTTTTTAAATCAAAATGATAACGATGCATTGGGCAAACAATGCTACCTTCGGCTGTACAATAGCCATTACCGAGCGATGCCCCATTGTGCGGACATTTATCATTCACTGCAAAAAAGCCCTCGGAAGTATGGGCAATACACACCTTTTTTTTTCCTGCTTTTACTGTTGTTACATTTCCAACAGATACATTCGCATTTGCTTCAGCAATAGAATCAAATAGTTTATACCACTTTATTTTTCTTTCGAAGAGCATACGTTACTTTTTAGTATCAATTTCACAAGCAGATTATCTACCAAACGGCTAGCACCAAAGCGAAATAGGGAAGGTTTAAGCCATTCTCTTCCTAACACTTCCTCCGTTAATCGTAAATACTTTAGAGCAGAACTACTGTCTGCAATACCTCCTGAAGCTTTTATTCCGCACTTCTTTCCCGTCTTATTATAATGATCTTTTATCGTTTGAAGCATCACACATACAGCAGGCAATGTTGCGCCTTCACTTATTTTTCCGGTAGATGTTTTAATAAAATCGGCTCCGGCCTGCAAAACAATATCACTTGCTAAACGAATGTTATTAGGTGTTTCAAGCTCGCCTGTTTCAAGAATAACCTTTAGTGTTCTTTCGCCGCAAACTTTCTTAAACGCAGCAACCTCATCAAAGATAAACTGATAATTTCCTTCCAAAAATTTTCCTCGGGATATTACCATATCTATTTCATCAGCTCCTTGTTCAATAGCATAGCTAACTTCCGCAAGTCGTAAGTTCAATGGTAATTGTCCGGATGGAAAAGCTCCTGCAACTGAAGCTATTTTTATAGAAGTATTTTGCAGTGTTTTTTTCGCAACAGCAATTAATGAAGGATAAACACAAACCGATGCTGTTCCTGCTTTTATTGCTTTCTTGCAAAGATTCATTATGTCTGCATTTGTGTCTTTTCCATCTAAAGAGGTAAAATCAACTAAAGATAATATCAACCTCAATTCCTCAATTGTAGAGGGGGCAGAAGCGATTGTTGAAATCAATTTCTCGACCACAAGCATATCAACTTTAGGTGATTCATTAAGGGTAGCAGCAGGCATACAACAAAGATAACCGAAAAATAGTTGACCGTTTTTTAAAAAAATCACTACATTTGCGGTCGAAAATGAAAACGATAAGCTTCCAAAAATCAATGAGCTACTGCAACAATATACTGTGTTGTATGGATTGCTACATTTAATTTTACGGAAGACATTTAGAATATATTTATTAATTTCAAAGGTCTTTCCAAACTGGTAAGGCCTTTTTTGTTTAGCCCCTCCCAGCCTCCCCGAAGGGGAGGTGAAGAAGTGCTATTAAATACGAATTTGATGTGTACATTTGCAATTAATTGCAATATTTATAATAAACTACAATATTAATTCCCTCCCCCTCTCTTTTGGAGAGGGGATTAAGGGGAGAGGCTTATGAATAACATATTTCCGACCGATAAAATTTTACAACGTCCTGACAAAGAGCAATTGCTCAAACAGCGAGGGAAAGTTATCTGGTTCACTGGCTTGAGTGGCTCCGGTAAAACAACCATTGCTATTGCTTTAGAGAATGAGTTGAATAAAAAAGGGTTATTGACACAAATTTTGGATGGAGATAATATCCGCACCGGAATCAATAATAACCTAGGGTTTAGTGAGGCTGACAGAATTGAAAATATCAGACGGATAGCTGAAGTAACTAAATTATTTTTGAATTGTGGTATTATTACGATCTGTTGTTTTGTAAGTCCTACCGAGGAAATAAGAACAATAGCGCGAAACATTATTAGTTCACACGATTTTATAGAAGTATTTGTAAATACTCCGCTCGAAATATGTGAACAACGTGATGTAAAAGGATTATATGCAAAGGCGCGAAAAGGTGAAATAAAGGATTTCACAGGAATTAATGCTCCGTTTGAAGCACCTAAAAATCCAACAATTGAACTAAATGGTTTGAGTATTGAAGAAAGTGTAACAAAGATTTTAAAAACAATTGATTTAAAAATTAAAAAATAGAACACTAATTTTTTATGCTAAATTTTGATCTGCGAAAATCAAAAAGCTCATAAAGATTAGCCTTCCAATAATACATGGCATGAAAAATTACAACCTTACCCATTTAAAAGAGCTGGAGAGCGAAAGTATTTATGTACTGCGCGAATTGGCTGCACAATTTGAAAAACCTGCACTACTTTTTTCCGGTGGAAAAGACAGCATCGTATGTTTCCATCTTGCACGCAAAGCATTTGCTCCGGCTAAAATTCCTTTTCCATTAGTACATGTTGATACCGGTCATAATTTTGAAGAAACTATTACTTTTCGTGATAGTCTTGCAAAAAAATATGGCGCACAATTGCTTGTTGGATCGGTTCAACAAAGTATTGATGAAGGAAGAGCGATTGAAGAAAAAGGATTCAACGCAAGTCGTAACGTTTTACAAACAGTTACATTACTTGAAACAATTGAAAAATATAAATTTGACGCATTGGTTGGTGGAGCCCGCAGAGACGAAGAAAAAGCACGTGCGAAAGAACGTTTCTTTTCACACCGTGATGAATTCGGACAATGGGATCCAAAAAATCAACGTCCAGAACTATGGAATATATTCAATGGAAAAAAAGCGGTAGGCGAGCATTTTAGAGTATTCCCGATAAGTAATTGGACGGAGATGGATGTATGGCAATATATTTTACAGGAAAAAATTGAAATACCTTCTATCTATTTTACACATGAGCGTGAATGTTTTATGCGTGATAGTGTTATTTATGCACACTCACATGTAATCCCATTAAAACCAACTGAAAAAGTGGTAAAGATGCAAGTACGTTTCAGAACCATTGGAGATATTAGCTGTACAGGTGCTGTGCTTTCAAAAGCAAATAGTTTGGAAGAAATTGTGGAAGAGGTTGCTGCAACGCGTGTTACTGAACGTGGTAGTAGGATTGATGATAAACGCTCCGAAGCGGCGATGGAAGACAGAAAAAAGGCAGGCTATTTCTAAACAACGAAAAACGAATTTATACGAATTTGCGAAAGAATAAAGTAACGAAAAACGAATTTATACGAATTTGCGAAAGAATAAAGTAACGAAAAACGAATTTATACGAATTTGCGAAAGAATAAAGTAACGAAAAACGAATTTATACGAATATACGAAACATAT
>JBBSPS010000081.1:0-15897 GCA_038258655.1 Bacteroidia bacterium | reverse complement strand
GGATAGCTATTATCCAAAACCTTTTTATTGAAATTACTAACTTGATTGAGTATATTGAAAATCAGCTTAAATGTAATATGTTAGTGCATTCCGAAGGTTATCATAAATACAATCTAACAAAAAGTGTATAGTAGTTTATTCCTATTTATAATTTTTTAATTTCTTTGCGTGTATATTTGCCTCGGAGAAGATAACAGATTATCTGATTTATTGTGAGTATTTCAAAAAACGGATAAAGGATTTTTCATGTTTTGAAATTTTTTTAGGAAAACCAATTTTTAATAAACGCCACTATTATTTCTTAAAAATGCAGCAAATATTGTTTTCAAAAAAAATTCTTCTTTTTTTAATACCATTAGCATTATTTTTAAGCCTTGTTTACAATTTAAAAGAGATAAATTTAGCCACAATTAGAACGGTAGATCCAGAATACATCCATCTGGTAAGTTCTATAAATCTTGCTAACGGGCAATATAAATTGTTGAGTATAGAAAATCCAGCAACAAGTTTATATCTCTTTAATGCTATTGTAATAAAACTCACACATTTTCTGGTTGCTAATAACCGTAGTCTAATAGATGATTATTTGTTGTTCCCTGAAAAATATGTTACATCTGTTAGGGCTTCTCTTATTCTTATTACTTTATTGTCCTTACTAGGATTAGGACTTATTGTATATAAATATACAGGCAATTTGCTTCAAGCATTATTCCTTCAAACTATACCATTTGTATCAATTGAAATACTTAACTCATGTACAATAATTTGTCCGGAAAACTTTTTAGTAATAATAATGATTTGGTATATTTCCTTACTTGTTATTTTGAGAAAAAATGCATTTAAAGAAATTTACATTGTCTTTTATTTTTCATTGTTGGTTGCACTTGGCATGGCAACCAAATTGACATTTATACCCCTCTTCATTCCTCCTTTGTTTTTATTTTCAAAAAATAAATACCGTTTCTATTATCTTGCATTAATAGGCTCATTAGCATTGTTAATAGCATTTCCAGTTGTGATTCAGTATGAAAGATTTATTACTTGGGTGAATGGCCTTATTTTCCATTCAGGATTGTATGGAACAGGTGAATCAAAAATTGTTGACATTCATTTATTCTGGGAGAATCTCAAAAAAATATTTAACACTGAAATATTGTTTTCTCTAACCTATATATTTTTATTTATTACTACAGTATTCTTCTCTTTCCGAAAAAAAAAGAGTGATACCGCCTTCCCCTTCTTACTTTCAATTACGATTGTTTTTACAATTCAAATTGCCTTAACATCGAAGCATTTTGCTATTCGGTATCTAATTCCTTCAATGATGCTTACAACATATGTTATTTACGAATTGGGGGCATTATATCTACTTTATTATAAGTTGCTTTTTGTAAAAAAAATAAAAACAACATTTCCTTTTTTAATACTGTTGATAATTGGACTTGGCTTGTTTAGCTTAATTCAGTTTAATTTGAAATATAAAGATCACCGTGAGTCCAGAATGGGGGCTTATTATTTTATTGAAAAAAAACTGGCAGGAAAGCCAATAATTATAATTCCAAATTATTTTGGATCTTCTTCAGTTAAATATTCATTATATTTTTCAGCGATATGGACTGGTAAATATAGAGATCAGTATTTTGGGAAATTAAATCAATTGTTTCCTGATACTTATTTATATTTCCCCTGGAATGGGAAATATAATAAATGGAATTCTGAGACGAGTTTATTGGATATTCTTACTACATATGACGACATGTACATATATTGCGCATTAGATGCGACTATTGCTACTGAAGAAGATTTTAATCAAGAAATTAAAAAGAAATTCGATTATTATAATCATTTTGGTGAAAATATAACTAAAATTAAAAAAATATATTCATCAAAATATGATGCGATTTATAAACTAAGTATTGATCGAAATAAATTAATTAATTTATACCATTATGAGGAAATAAAATGCGATATGGAAAATTTATCTTTAGATGGGAAATACTTTGAAACAAACACTAACTATAGATTTAGTTTTAATGATAATCGAACTACTGCAACTGCATTTTCTGGTAAATATTCTCAATTTCTGGATAAAGAACATCCGTGGGGTTGCAGTGTGAAAATAAGTGATGTTAAACTGGGGAGCCATTACGAAGTTACACTATGGAAAAAATCTACTGATATGAATTCTCTGATTGTTGCAACAACGGAAAATTCAACTGATTTTTATGTTTCAAGTAATTATGTGAGTCAGGTAAAAAATGGATGGGAAAGACTTAAATTAACCTTTGATGTGGATCAAAAAATTGAAAACAAACAAATTCAAATATATATATGGTACAATGGCGAAGGCAATACCTTTGTAGATGATTTTCAGATTAGAATTGGGAGTATTTAGGAGTTGGCTTAAGGATGCTCCCTATCAATTTAAAGAGTAGAGTATTGAAATTATTTATTTTTTAACAAAAGAGAAATTGATTTTCGGAAAATCAACATATCTGAGACGTATTGTTTTAAAAAGCAGCAAAAGAAAATTTGACAAATAAAATATCTTTGTAATACATTCCGATGCTTGTATATTTGCAAAAAAATTTAATCCGGACATAACATGAGTAGTGAGTTAAGTGAACAGGAAATTTTAAGGCGCCATAAGCTGGAAGAGATCACGAAGTTGGGAATTGACGCATATCCCGCAGAGGTTTTTGATGTAAATGCAACTGCAAAAAATATTTTAGAAAACTTTACTCCTGAAAAAATGGAGGACTACAAAAACATACGTATCGCCGGCCGCGTAATGAGTGTGCGTGATATGGGAAAAGCCTGCTTTGTGAGTTTACAGGATTCCACAGGGCGCATTCAAATCTATATTCGCCGCGATGATATTTGTCCGGGAGAAGATAAAAATTTGTTTGACCTCCTATTTAAAAAATATACGGATATCGGCGACATTATTGGTATCACAGGTTTTGTATTTGTAACCAAAGTAGGCGAAACATCCATTCATGCAACCTCATTTAAAATGTTGAGCAAATCATTGCGTCCATTACCTATTGTTAAACGTGATGAACAAGGAAATGCCTTTGATGAAGTAACTGATCCGGAATTTCGTTACCGCCAGCGTTATGTTGATCTTATCATTAATCCACAGGTAAAAGATACGTTTGTGAAACGTACGAAAATGATAAATACCATTCGTGATTTTTATAATTCAAAAGGGTATTTAGAAGTGGATACTCCTGTATTACAAGCTATTCCAGGAGGTGCCACAGCCCGTCCGTTCATAACACATCACAATACATTGGATATGCCTATGTATTTGCGTATTGCGAATGAGTTATACCTGAAACGCCTCATTGTTGGCGGCTTTGACGGTGTTTACGAATTTTCACGCAACTTCCGGAATGAAGGGATGGACAGAACTCATAATCCTGAATTCACAGTAATGGAGCTATATGTAGCCTATAAAGATTACAACTGGATGATGGATATTACGGAAGAGCTGATCGAGAAAATAGCGTTGGATCTGAACGGAAGTACACAAGTGCAGGTAGATGATAAAATAATTGATTTCAAACGCCCGTTCAAACGTGTTACCATGTTTGAATCTATACAAGAATTTTCCGGTATCGACATCAGCAAAATGGATGAAGCGCAATTGAGTGATGTGTGTAAACAATTGCACATTGCTGTTACACCAAGCATGGGCAAAGGCAAATTGATTGATGAGATCTTCGGAGCGAAATGCGAAGGCAATTATATTCAACCTACATTTATTACCGATTACCCTATTGAGATGAGCCCATTAACCAAAAAACACCGTAGCAAAGCCGGGCTGGTGGAGCGTTTTGAATTAATGGTAAATGGCAAGGAACTGGCCAATGCCTATTCTGAGTTAAATGACCCGATCGATCAACGTGAACGTTTTGAAGAACAGGCGAAATTAACCGAACGTGGAGATGATGAAGCAATGTTTATTGACCAGGATTTTTTACGTGCATTGGAATGCGGAATGCCTCCAACAGCAGGCATTGGCATTGGTATTGATCGTTTAGCAATGATCATGACCAATTCACATTCCATACAGGATGTATTATTTTTTCCGCAAATGAGACCGGAAGTAAAGGAAATTAAAAAAGAAGTAGTGGAATTAAAACCGGAAGAAGTAAAAATTTTGGATGAAGTAAAAAAACAGAACCCCGCTACAATAGCCAGTATAAGCGAAGGATTGGGGGTTTCAAAAAATCAACTACAGAAAATGCTCAATTCCTTAGAAGAAAGAAAACTGGTTAAAAGAGAAGGCCCGGTTTACCAAATTAACGATTGAATTTTTATTAAACAAAAATAGTTTTAATTGAAACACTATAACCAACTAATAGATTACATTAATAAAAACAATAAGAATTTTATTTTTATTGTTTTATTTTATTCGTTATGGTTGGTTTACAAGTACGCATTCACTTTTAACCCAGAGCTTCAATCTTTTTCCGGAAGAATGATTAGTGAAGCCACTTTCCAAGGCTATGACATCAGCAAAAGAGTAAAAATATTTTACCTGTCAGGCGCGCTTTTTTTATTAAGTATTACTTTCTTTTCAATTGCTGCCTGGCGGATTTCCACGTATTTAAAAGGATTTTTCAAAACACCTGAATTAAAGATTATCAATTACACATCGTTAGCGGGTATCGTATTCTATTTATTTACACTTTGGAGTCCGTCAATAAATATCTCTTTGGAGTTAATCTATTGTATTCACAGCATGTGCTTAACAGGGTTTATATTGAAATGGTTATTGCTAAAAAATAAACCACAGGCAGAGTTGATTAATACTGCTTTTTATATCATCACATTTATACTTGGAGTGTCTATCTTTTTTATACTCAATGAAGTATCTGTATTGTTCAATTTTTTTCAAAAATCAGACTTTCTTATTACGCTTTTTATTTCAGCAGAAAGCTTTCTTCTTGTTGTAGCAGCATATATAAAAAAGAAAGAACCGCCTGAAGCTAAAGCATGGGTAGATAAAATCAGTTTCCTTCTTATCCCAATTGCATTTATTCCGTTACTATCCTTTTTAAAAGATGAGATGTATTTGATTCTTAACGAACATCAAGTATATTATTTTAGTCCGCGCAAATTGTATTTATTCTTTCTTCTTTGTATTTTCGGAAATATTGTTTGGCGATATAAAAAATTCTCCAATGGTAAGTTACATAACGTGCAAAGTAATGAACGTTTGGTGGCCTTACGTTATTTCCCCTTACTTGTCATAAGTATTACTGCCTATACTTTTTATACACCTTTTATTGAGGTATCCACAGAAATGTATGAAGCAGGCAATCGCTTTTTACCGTTAATGGAATTTCAAAAATTTGGCACCGTTCCCATCCTTGAAAAATTTAATTCACACCAATTGCTCGAACTTTTTTGGGGTGGCGTTTATGCTTTGTTTAATGGATTGCATGGACGCGAAATGATGATCTATGATTTTATGAATATAGTAGTCGGGGCGTTACTTATATATTATTTTATTTATAAATTATCTCACAATGCATACGTGGCATTGTTCATTACCCTGTTCTTTCCTTTTACTGATACTCTTATCCACTTGAGTCATTCCATTGCATTCATTGCCATATTTATGTTGCATATACTGGTTAATCAAAAAGCGACGTTAAAAAATTATCTTTTGCTTTTTTGTTGTTCTGCTTTTTTAATTCTATGGCGCATGGATATTGGTTATGCTTCACTAATCGCGATTGCAGGAACACTATTTATTTATTGGCTGAATGAAAAACGTTTTGTTTTTCACCTAAAAATATTGATAAAAAGTGTTTTTATTTTTTCGCTCTCCTGCTTTTTATTTCTTGGAGTTATTGCATGGTGGAGGGGTATCAATGTATTTCATAAATTATTGAACGGATTAAATTATTTAGCATCTGCACAATCCTATGGCTACATAAGCCTTGGAGATGGGTCAATGGCAGGGTTTAAAATGCAATATTTTGTTTTCCCATTAGTAATCATTTTTGGTTTCTGCGTCTTAGTTGTTTTTTTCAAACGCTATAACATTTCAAAATCGCAACGTTTTGTTTACACTTCTTTTATTTTTTTATCTATCTATTACGCAGTTAATTTTCAACGAGGTATTGTTGCACATACATTTGGCGCAGGATCCGATGGCTGGCTGTCCCCTACTTTATTCCTTATTTTAAGCGGAAGTATATATTTGTTTCTGCATAAAAAATCGCAAACCACTAAATTCATTCTCTTTATTGCTTTTTCTACTTTTTTATTGCTGAATTATAAATATCCCGCTGTAGCAAATCCACAAAATACCTATTCTCAAACCATTGATAAAATAAAAAATTTTTCAGCAATAGAGCCACATGAAAACATTGTTCGATCGCTCGGGGATATAAATTATGAGGAAACTCATTTCGGCAGGTTCAGAAAATTAATCACTGAACAATTAAGCGAAACTCAAACATTCATTGATTTTTCAAATGCTCCTATGTTATATTATTTAACAAAAAAAATAACTCCTTCTTATTTTTATCAAAATCCATTAACCATTCATAATGATTACCTACAAAATAATTTTATTTCTGAATTGAAAAATTATGATGCTCCACTAATTATTTTTTCTAATTTTCCTGAAACTTCCGTGGATCACCCATTTGGTGTTCCTAATTCATTAAGGCATTATCGCTTAGCTGAATTTTTTTATACTAATTATCAACCATTTTCAATAATAGATGGCTTGTGTATATGGAAACGAAATGATTTTATCATAGAAAATAAAACGAAAAATATCTTTTCATTCAATTCGGATACACTGAAAAACAGCCCTGAAATAAATGGAGAAATAAATTTAAAAGCGGATAAAAAATATTATTTTGAGATGAAATATAAAAATTACAATGCCTCCTCATTTATTAAAGTAAAGGATAATATATCTTCAAGAACATTGTCTTCTGTTTTTTCGAACAATAAATTACATTTGAATTATTTTACTCTCGATTCAATAGAAGATGGAAATTTGAAATTTTCTATAAATAATTCCAAAAACCCTGTTGAATATTTTACAATTATAGAATGTGATTATATTCCTGATTTTTATTCCATACAACCAAAACAATATGAATTAAAGCAGTTGCCATATATTTGGGGAACCTATGACGAGAATGTACACCAGGAAAAGGTGCTTGCTGATTTAACATCACAAACCCTTGTTATCACAAACAAAGACATACACTATTTCAACTTCTCACCCGACATAGATAAATCTTCGGGCAACACCATTTTAATGTCATTGCAATGCAACAATGAAATACCGGTAATAATGGAATTGATGTATGGCAGTAAAGATGGTTACAAAGGGTCATTTTCTTTTACAATTCCTCCGGGTAGCGACATACGCGAATTTGCTGTAAGAGTGAGTTCACAATACAACTGGTATTCCAATGTTGATTATATTGGTCTAATCTGTAAGAATACTGATGGTGTTACTCTGAATAAAATAAAACTATTAAAAGGCAGTTAGTTTGGTTATGGATTGTAGCATTTGCCGGTCGACACAAGTAAAAATAAAATTTAATCTGACAAAAGAACACCAAGTACTCTGTTGTTTGAATTGCGGAATTGAATTTTTGTCCCCACAATTAAATGATGAGGAATTAAAAAAATTATACTCCGAAAATTATTACCGTGCTTGGGGTATACAAGGTGAAGAGGAAAATGAGGGGATAAAAAAAATGAAAATTGAAACGTTTCTACTGCGGTTAAGCCAGATCAAAAAGTATATCACTACAGGAAGAATTTTGGATGTTGGCTGTGCAACCGGTTACTTTTTAGACGCAGCTCTAAAAAATGGTTTTGAGCCTTATGGTGTAGAACTTTCCGATTATTCATCGGCCATTGCTAAAAAGAAATTTGGTGCTTCTTCTATATTTCAGGGGACACTCGAACAGTGTGCTTTTTCAACTAACAGCTTCGATGTAATTGCCATGTCGGATTTAATCGAGCATGTGCGTGCGCCCATTGAAACACTTTCAAAAGCAGCAACATTATTGAAAGATGATGGCATTATCATGATCATGACCCCCGATACAAAAACCATTTCCAATAATTTGATGGGGAAGCGCTGGACACATTATAAGTTGGAACATTTCTTTTATTTCAGCAATAGCTCCATCCATTATCTTGCCGCACAATGCGGTTTAAAAGTAGTCCATTATGAAAAATCCAAAAAAGCGTTAACCATTAGTTACCTTCATACTCAATTGAATGTGTATAAGCATTGGATATTCACTCCTGTTATTAACTTGCTGCACACATTTTTACCCAAAAGAATAATTGACAGAAATTTTTATTTTGCAATCGGGGAAATGGTTGTAATTTTAACCAAGCAGGTGAATTGATGTATCATAAAAACTAATTAGTGAATGGATTGGTATACTTTAAAGCAAATTCGGATTTGTTCTTATTCTTTATCAAGGTGTTTTTAGCATTTAATATTGAGCTGTTTAATACAATAAATTAATTGAAATTAAAAACCAAAATAGTAATTGACAGAATAGTAGGACTTCCTTTATCCTATGGTTTAAACTTACTTGCACGCATCCTTGGTTTTTTATTCAGGATAAACCATTCATTTGACAAACCCATTAAAACAATAGCCGTTTGTAAGTTTGTTGGATTGGGCAGTATCATTCAAACTACTCCTTTGCTGCAAACCCTTCGTAAAAATTATCCTGAAGCACGGATAATTTTCATCACTAATAATTCTAATAATGCCCTATTAAAGTACATTGATGGCATTAATCAGGTAATTAGTATTTCCGATAAGGGTTTTGGACCACTGGTAATTTCAACCATTGCCATGTTGTTAAAACTATGGAAACAAAAACCTGATGTTTACATAGATTTGGAGATTTATTCCAATTACAGCAGTATGGTGGCGACCATGAGTTTATCCAGGAATCGCCTCGGATTTTTTAAAAATGATAAAACATACCGTAAAGGAATATATACACACATGTTGTATTTCAATATTAAATCTCCAATATCCCAAACCTATTTACAATTCGCACGATTGATGGGATGTAAAACCATCGTACCAGGATTATTTATTAACACTGCTAATATTCCACAAAATACGGGAGAAGTGATCAATCAAAAATTAAGCACTCGCTTGGAAAAATATATTATTATTAATCCCAATGCTTCCGACCTGCGTCTGGAAAGACGGTGGGCACTGGAAAATTTTGTAACACTCATAAACAATATGTGTAATGAATTTCCGGATCGTCAACTGGTTTTAATAGGAGCAAAAAATGAAGAGCCTTATGTCAGTCACTTATTTTCAAAGTTGTCTTCTAAAAAAAATGTAATTGATTCTTCCGGAAAATTAAGTGTCAGCGAATTAATTGGCCTTATTTTCAATGCTGAATTGATGGTTACAAATGACACCGGCCCTATGCACATTGCATTTGCTTTAAAAACAAAAACAGTATCCTTGTTTGGACCTTGTTCTCCTCAACAATATGGTGGACTTGAAAACACAATTACCATTTATAAAAATATTTATTGCAGCCCTTGTGTACATGAATTTTTAATTCCTCCATGTAAAGGCGATAATCAATGTATGAAAAAAATTACCGTAACGGAAGTATTCAATAGTGCAAGAGCAACACTTAATTCAGAAGTTAAATTTACTAATCCACAACCTGAGATCGACTACACAAATGGTAACCGACCTTTGGGTATTATTCTAAGATAAAAACAATGCTTTTTAACTCATTACAATTTATAATATTTTTTTTCGCATTCTTCTTCATTCTTTTCAGTATTCCTGTAAGTATGCGTAAATTCTGGCTGTTGATTGCCAGTTGCTATTTTTACATGGTATTTAAGCCTATTTATTTATTAATCCTGTTGGCTGTGATACTGATTGATTTTTGTGCGGGCATTCAAATCGAAAAAAGTAAAAACAATAAACGATCTTGGTTAATACTAAGCCTTATTTCAAATATTGGCATCTTGGTTTTTTACAAATATTTCAATTTCTTAAACGAAAATATTTCCGAACTATTGGATTATTTTCATATTCGGAATACTATTCCCGCATTCAATATCATTTTACCTATTGGTCTATCCTTCCATACCTTTCAGGCGATGAGCTATACTATTGAAGTATTTAGAGGAAATCAAAAAGCTGAAAAAAATATTTTACATTACAGCTTGTATGTTTTATACTTTCCTCAATTAGTTGCCGGCCCTATTGAACGTCCGCAACATTTGCTTCCTCAATTAAAAAATTCTATTTATTTTAATTATTCGAATATTGCTGAAGGATTATTCCGGATCGCATGTGGATTTTTTAAGAAGGTTGTTATCGCGGATAGACTCTCACTTTTTGTTGACCCTGTTTTTAATGATATTCAGACTTCAAATGGATACTCTATTTTTATAGCAATGATATTTTTTGCGTTTGAGATTTATTGCGATTTTTCAGGATATACGGATATTGCCATTGGTATTTCTCGAATGATGGGGATTAAACTCGTTGAAAATTTTAAAAATCCATTTTTGTCTACTTCCATTACTGAATTTTGGAGACGATGGCATATCTCATTATCCACTTGGTTCGCAGATTATGTTTATAGCCCTTTAGCCATAAAAAGACGAAATTGGGGCGATTGGGGTATTGTATATACTTCAATGGTTACATTTTTACTAATTGGTTTGTGGCATGGCGCTAATTGGACTTTTGTAATTTATGGAGGAATAAATGGGTTGATGCTTTCCTTTGAATTTTTAACTCGTAAAAAAAGAAAAAATATACGAAAGAAAATACCAATTATTTTAAATAATATTGTTGGAGTTTCATATACATTTTTATTTTATGCCTTCTCTTTAATTTTTTTCAGGGTGAAAGAAGTCAAAGTCGCAGTAACAACGATTTATAGTTTATTTCTTTTTTCAATAAACGATAAGTTACCAAAAGTTTATAATGTAACCGAAATGGCTTTTGTTGTTATTCTCATAATAGGGTTGATGTTATCAGAAACATTTATAAAAAGGAACAATATAAAAAAATCAAACACCCTGATTTTAATTAGCTGTATGCTTTTATTTTTTAGTTATCTATTTGGAGAATTCTATTCGAAACAATTTATTTATTTTCAATTTTAATGAATATATTTATAAAAATAATATCTTTTATCGCTGGTTGCTGCTTTGTTTTGATATTAATGGCCGGAAGCAATTCGAGATGGTTTGATTCTTTTATGAATTATGTTCCAAGCCCCTATCGCTATGGAGATTTATATTTATTCTCGAGTACTCCTGGATACCGAAAATTATTAAAACCTGTAAAATTGAAATCACCAGTTGGTGTCAAGAATAAAAACTATTCACTCACCATTATTGGTGACAGTTATTTGGCTGATTTAGACTCTTCCTTTTTTTCCTCTGATAAATATCACTTCATTCCTTGGAACGATACACCTGATACAATTAATAAACTAGATAAAAATAAAAAGAACATATTAATTATAGAATCATCGGAGCGCTATATAAGATGGAGATTTAAACATAATAATTTAGTTATTATCGGTAAAAAAACACAGCAAAAAGAAGGATCCGAAATTAAATTATTGGCAGAAAATAATTTACAATATATGCTTACTCATTTTGATTTTGAGCTTCCGTTTAAGGAATTAAAGACTTCTATTTATCTAAAATATTTTGACAAATTCTCTCCGATGGTTGCTAGACCTGATGGTTCCGGTAGACTTTATTTAGAAGAAACGATAAACCAAGAAAATAATGCATCTTCTTTTAATCCGATAACAGATATTGAAATTGAAAGCCTAGTAGAAAATTTAAATAAAATTAGAGCGGAATTATTAGTATGTGGGTTCGATGAAATATATATTTCCATCATTCCCAGTCCGGCAAGTATTTATAAAAGTTCATATTTGCCTTATAATCATTTGATAGAACGTGTTGAGCAACATCCAAAAGTGAAATTTAAAATCATTGATATTTATAAACCTTTTAAACAAGAAAAAATGTCTCTTTATTTTAACAGTGATTCACATTGGAATTATTTAGGAAAAACAATGTGGTTAATAAAAGCAAATCAAATTTTTGAATAATAATTATTATTCAATAGTAGTAGCAATTTCTTAATACTGCGTAGAATAGGAATTAAACAGCAGTTACATTTCGATTAATTCAATAAGATGTGCATCCGGAGAAAACAAGAATATGCATTTTTTTCCTTCGAAGGCTTCAGAATTAAAAAACTCAAGGGGCTTGTAGTTTAATTTTTTCAGTTTATCGACTTCAACAATTATGTCTTCTACTAAATATCCCATATGATAGTAGGTAAATTTTTTCTTTATAAGATTATAAACTTTAGAATCGGGACTCATTGGTTCTACTAATTCAATAAAACTGTTTTCAGCAATTTTAACAAAACAAACTTTTACTTGTTGAGATAAAATTACCTGTATTGTTGAAACATTCGATTTTCCAAATAAATCAGCATAGTTTGCCGATACAGTATCAATATTATCAACCAACAAACCTACATGATGGAAAAGCATACTAATTTAATTTTGATTTAATTGCCATACACATTTCTCCCACATTTTTAAAGTTCAGTATTTCCGTGGAAGTAAACCTGATTTTAAAATGCTTTTCTATTGCCACGATTAATTGAATGTGAGTCAAAGAGTCCCACTCTTCCACATCTGACGCAGTTGTTTTACTATTAATAACCAGGTTATCATCATCTAATACATCAATAAATAACTTATTTACTCGATTTATTATTTCCTCTACTTCCATAATTTTTTATTTTTTTGTACCTCATTTTTTTCATTTATATGATTGGTCTTACTGGCGTGACAAGAAATTGTAAGTTCCCACAATTTTTCGTTCGCCTCAAAACCTAAATTTTTATAATGATCTTTAACTATTTCATTTTTTGCACTTGGGATGTATTCCCCTGTTATTTTTTCAATTGTGTGTTCCTGCGCTATTTTTATTAGCTGTTCTAATGCAAAATTTTCCATGCCGCGTTTAAGAACTCTACAGCTCATTACCCACGTATCAATAAACAAAGTCTTATTTTTTTTCTCAAGAATAACAATACTTATAAGCCCATAATCTCCATATTTATCTTCGAGAGAAAATGATAACGTAATGTGATTTTCCGAGATGGACAATTTATAAATATCTTCTTCCGTATAACGAACTGTTCGTAAATTAAATTGATTAGATCGTTGTAAAAGTTGCGCAATACGAGGTGTATTAAATTTATTAAATGGTTGAACGCTTGAAACCATATTTAGGCTTTTCAAAAAATCGTTTTCATTGGTAAAGGATGTTTGTAATACAGTTCTATTCGCCTCTTCTTTGTATTGTTTGGTTCGAAACGTGTCTTCTTCAGTAAATGAAGCTGTTTCGAAAAGATTAAGTGTTCTTAAATAAAGTAGATAATCGGCAGGGTCTTCGGGTAATTCAGGTACGATGATACCGGAAATATTTTCACGGATTATATTTCTTTCGAAAGGGTTATCATCCAAAAATACCATAGTATCAAAACCAATATTTAAGATGGATTGAATGTACCTGATGTTATCCACTTTTGTTTCCCAATTTGCAACAAAAACAGCGATATCATCCAACCGAAGTATCATATCGGGATGCTTTTCGAACGGTTCTTTAGCAATTTTTTCACTGTTTTTACTACATACTGCCAAAATTATTCCGCGTTCTTTTAATTGTTTAACCCATAATTGTAGTTCAGTAAAAGCTTTACCAATACCCAAATTCCCTATTTGTATGTTTTCGATCCCATCATCGCCAATAATACCACCCCATATAGTATTATCCAAGTCAAGGACAATACATTTTTTAAATTTTCCATATATCGTTTGAATTATATCAACAGTATTTTTTGCAATGATTGGTAAAAAATCTAAAGTGAAAATAATATCCGCATTTACATATAGTTTGGAATCGGTTACATATTGATAACCATATTGGTTATGCAATACAGAAAGGTCGTTAATAAAAAACAAATTACTCCTTTGAGATAAGTTCATCAACTCATAATTTATCTTTCGTACCTGATATATTAAAGAAGATTCTATTTTATTAGAATAATTTCCAAATACATTGTCATTAATCTCAGCAAAGTTGAAATAAACAATTTTTGCTTTTACATTTTTGGAAATTACGTCAATTAATTGTTGAACATAATTAATATGTTGTAATGCAAAATCTTTCTTACTTGTTTGGTCTGTTTCATAAAATTTTTTTATGAGCTTTTGAGTTGACTGAAAAATGATGATAAATTCCGGATTAAAAGAATACAATTCGGATGATTGATCGAATATTTGCAGATCTATTTGGTTATAGTCCGCTTCCAATACTTCAAAATTAAATCCCTCGCTGTACGCAAACCCACGAAGTGCCTGAACATACAATTGGCTTGAAGAATCGGCCAATACGGCAATTTTAATAAGATTTAATTTATTGAAATCTTTTTTTAGATTTTTTTTTAGGTCGGAGAATGAAAGCATATTTGTGTTCAAAATATTTAAACAGAAAAAAAATTCAATATCTCCATTGTAGTAATTTACATTGAAAAAACTGCTTGCTTCAGAAAATGATGCTTTTTTTGTGAAAGAAAAGTTCTTAACCCTTCCTGTTATCTTTTATTGTTTAATTAATTTCTTCATTTCAATTTCACCCAATTCATTTATGGTACGAACGTAATAAATGCCAGGTGAGTATGAAGAAATATCAACATTAACTATGTTATTTGATGATGCACGGCTTGACCAAATTACATTACCCATCATATCAAAAACTTTTATTTCTTTAACAGTTATTGCCTGGTCATTTTTGGTAATTGTAATCTGAAAATCCCCGTTATTAGGGTTAGGAGTAATTTTAATGTTTTCTCTTTCCTTTTCTTTTTGGTTATTATCTTCTTGATTTTTTATATTATTTATAATGCCCTCATTTGCTATAATCATTGTACTTGGGTATGCTATGTTTTTATTTTCTGGCTTAACTATCAAACTTCTTTGTTGGGTAGCTTCTGTCCCATCACAATATACTTGGGTTATTAGAGCAACGAAGTTACTACCGTTTTCAGAAGTAAATCCTGGCGATAAAATAATTTTATTTCCTGCTTTCATTGTTACATTTGAACCGGTAGCAACAATGAAATTACCCATCGGCAAAGTATTTGTTACATTATTACCGGCTTCAATTT
Source organism: Bacteroidia bacterium (assembly GCA_038258655.1). Taxonomy (GTDB): domain Bacteria; phylum Bacteroidota; class Bacteroidia; order 2-12-FULL-35-15; family 2-12-FULL-35-15; genus 2-12-FULL-35-15. Next base: position 596 of record JBBSPS010000081.1, on the reverse strand, counting down.
TATTGCTTGCAATATAACTTTTTGTATCAGTGATTGTTTTATTTTGAAGATATAAATCTGTATTTATTAAAGCATTAAGTAGCGGTTCAATAATATCTGGTGGTATGATGTCATGATAACTTGTTGTGCTTGGTTGTATTGGAATATTAAATTTTGAAACGCCATTTACAATATCTAATGAACTATTATGTGGGATAAATGTAGGATGAGCTGTTTCCGTGATTGTTGCATATATTCCGTTCCAAAGTAACGGTGACCCTGCGGGATTCATTCCTGCATAATTAATTCCAGCGTAGGCAAGCCAAGCCCAATCATTAAGGCTATAAATAGGGTCTCGAACTAATTGAGGTAAAAAAGAACCTGAAGTGCTCAATTCCGCATCATCAGAAATATTAAATGTTTTATAACTTCCTGCCAAGGGGCCATAATTTAGATCAATTCTCAACCAATTCCCAGAAAATGGATTAGGATTTGATGATGAAAATGAAACGCCTATGGTTGGGACTAAATGAGGGTAGCCATTACCATTCAAACTATTTAATTCGTTATAAAAATTAATGTTAATTGTTCCATGACTAACTCCTGCTATTGCAGTT
>JBBSPS010000080.1:0-15911 GCA_038258655.1 Bacteroidia bacterium | reverse complement strand
TAATTTTAGTGCTTGTGAGTGAGTTCATCGTTTTTCTGTTAGAATTTAAACTTATGAACTTAGGCTGCTGACATTACAAGGTCGGCAGCCTACTTACTCACAATCAACTGGTTACATCATTTCTGTATAGTAGTTTAATCGAAATTACTATCCTTTTTTAAAATTCGATTAATAGCTTCACCAATTATCTCAATATCCCTTTCAACAGCACGTTTTGTTTTTATATCTTTTGTATAGTTTTCAAATTTCTTTGGTTTCTCTTCAAAGTAACTTCTATTTCTGTAATTGATTGCAAAATATCGTACAACCATGTTTTAATTTCACTATCCATATATAAGTTGCTTTGATGAATCAATGGATTGCCTTAGGTATGGGTTTTTTATTGCTTTATCTTCCAATAAATCAACGCTACGTTTAAAAAGATTTTCTAATAAATACTTTAATTCAAAATAATTATCAGCATAATCATATAAATCAACACCTTGGAAATCAACAATAAAATCTATATCGCTATCATTTTGAAATCTATTAGTTAATACAGAGCCAAAAGCAAATAATTTCCCTACTCTGTGTTGAGAGCATAATTCACGAATTTTATCAATATTTTTTCTAACTATATCCATAGAGCAAATATATAAATTTTAAAATTAAATTAATACTCGGTTTCTTGCTATTCCAGCAAAAGTTTCTGAGTTAGCTCGGTAAAACAACACTTTTTTGTTTTTGGGTGGAATAATCACGCAGATTGATCAGATTAATTTCAACCAAACCTTTTTCAATAGCACGTTTAAAAATGCTGTACTGAAAAAAATTTTTCAACAATTGAGGTAAAATAGTGATGCTGATGCGCATGGGTGCAAAGATAGTTTAATGCGCCAATTTGGAGATACTGCGATGCGCAGATTTTATAATTGTAATTATTGCCATAAAATTTTATATTTGTAATCCCCTCATAAGTATTGGGACAAAAAATAAATTTTTTAAAAATATATGACAACAGTACGCAATAACTGGAGTGTGGATGAGATATTAGAAGTATATAATTCCCCCTTACTGGACCTTATTTACAGGGCACAAAGCATTCATCGTGAATTTAACGATGCGAGTGAAGTTCAGGTAAGTTCCCTTTTATCTATTAAAACAGGTGGTTGCGCTGAAGATTGCAGTTATTGTCCGCAAGCAGCCCGCTACAACACAGGCATTGAAGTACATAAATTAATGACTGTAAATGAAGTGATGGAAGCCGCGGATAAGGCCAAAGCAGGTGGAGCATCGCGTTTGTGCATGGGTGCTGCCTGGCGTGAAGTACGTGATAATCGTGATTTTGATCGGGTATTGGAAATGGTAAAAGGGGTGAATGAAAAAGGAATGGAAGTATGTTGTACATTGGGTATGCTTACTGAAACACAAGCTCAAAAGCTCGCTGATGCAGGGTTATATGCTTACAATCACAATTTAGATACATCAGAAGAAAGCTATAAAAAAATTATTACTACACGGACGTATGATGATCGATTGGATACGATTAGGAATGTACGTAAAGCAAAGGTGTCGGTATGTTCAGGTGGTATTATAGGATTAGGAGAAACAGTGGAAGACAGGGTGAAAATGCTTCAAACCCTTTCCTCAATGGAAGTTCACCCTGAGTCGGTTCCAATTAATGCGTTGGTTCCTGTTGTGGGTACACCGCTTGAGAATCAGCCATTGGTTCCTATTTGGGATATGGTAAGAATGATCGCTACTACACGGATTGTAATTCCAAAAACGGTGGTACGCCTTTCTGCCGGCCGCACACAAATGAACTTGGAAGGACAAGCTTTATGTTTTATGGCTGGCGCTAATTCTATTTTCGCCGGGGATAAATTATTAACCACACCCAATCCTGATTTTAATTCTGATATGGAAATGTTCAAACTTTTCGGATTAACCCCTCGCAAAGCATTCAAATCAGCAAAACAACCGAAGGCGAAAATTATGAAAGTTGAACCGTAGAAATAAATAAAATTGTAGGTAAACAAATAGTTAATTGAAAAAGTTATTCTCCATATTCCTTTTCTTAGCAATAAATTCAGCAGTAGTTGCTCAATATGAATATCGTTATTTCGACAAAGGGAATACGCGGTATATGGTTACAGGCGGCTGTGGTATTGGCACATCTTATTGGCATTCAAAAATAGAAAATACAGATCTTTTTAATAAATATGGTTCTCCCATAAAATATGGGAATATAAAATATACATCAAAAACTGCGATAAGGTGTTATGACCTGAATGTAGTAATGCCTGTGGCAGAAATAATGCTGGGCGTAGGGATTAATTTTGAGAACAATACAATGGATAAGATCGATATTAAATCTCCACTTCCTGATGCAGGTGCTATTATTTATGATCAAAAATTCAGATTAGACAAAATTTACGCGTTGGTTGAGGTTCCTTTGCAGAAAGAGATAATACGCAATTTTATTGCAAATATACAGGCACGTTTTGGTTATTATGGCTATTCAGGTGTTGATCGCGAAAACTTTTTTGGCAATATGCAATTCCCAAACACCTTTTTTGCAGGAATTGGTGGTGTAGTAAATTATCGAATAATACCACATACCTGGGTATATGTACTTCCTAGTTTTGAATATAAATATTTCCATAATAATGCGAACGAATGGCCGGTTAAAATAACCCATAACATAGTTACTTTTACAGCTACAGTCGGTGTACGTATTGATGTTTCGAGAAAATAGCTTATGGATTTTTCCGCTGATAAATTTCTTAATCAATCCATTCAAAAACGACAAGAACAAAACGCAGTACGTAAGTTGGTTGTCAATAATCACTTGATTGATTTTTGCAGTAATGATTATTTAGGTTTTGCCAGATCCGGCGAATTAAAAAATAAAATAGTTGCTGAATATGCAATGCTATTAGAGCAATTAAACGGCTCAACCGGATCACGTTTACTCACAGGGAATTCTACTTACGCTGAAAATCTGGAAAAAGAAATTGCACGTTTCCACAATGCTGAAGCCGGCTTGATATATAATTCCGGTTACGATGCCAATGTGGGATTATTTTCAGCAATACTCCAAAAAGGCGATTCCATTATTTATGACGAATTAATTCATGCGTCAATTCATGATGGAATAAAACTTTCATTCGCATCCGCTTATTTATTTAAGCACAATGATCTGGCCCATCTAGAAGAACGTCTGAAAATAGCGCAAGGAATAATATATGTGGCTATAGAAAGTATTTATTCCATGGATGGAGATGATGCGCCATTAAAAGAAATTACAACGCTTTGTAAAAAATATAAGGCTAATTTAATTGTGGATGAAGCGCATGCAACAGGCATTACGCCTAATAATGGGAAGGGCAGGGTGCAGCAATTAAATTTGGAAAAAGAATTTTTTGCACGTGTTCATACATTTGGAAAAGCATTGGGATGTCATGGCGCGATTGTACTTGGAAATAATTTGTTATGTAATTTTCTAATTAATTTTTCCCGTTCATTTATTTATACTACTGCTTTGCCGGTAAAAAGCCTTGTTGATATAAAACAATCGTATAAGTTGTTAGAAGAAAATAATAGCTCTATTTCTAAATTGCATGAGCTGATCAATTATTTCAAAAATAACATCGCCGGAAACAAAAAAATAGTTTTAATAAAAAGCGATAGCCCTATTCAATGTATTGTTGTGCGTGGAAATTCTGAAGTAAAAGAATTAGCAATAAAATTGCAACAAAATGGTTTTGACGTTCGGCCTATTCTTAGCCCTACAGTTGCAAAAGGGCAAGAGCGCCTACGTATTTGCATCCATACATTTAATACATTTGAGCAAATTGAAGAGTTGGTGCAATTGATCAACTTAATTTTTAAATAGATGAAAACATGAAAAAAATATTTGTTACAGGAATTGGAACAGATGTCGGAAAAACGTTAGTTTCGGCAATATTAGTAGAGGCCCTTAAAGCCGACTATTGGAAACCTGTTCAGACGGGGAATTTTTTTTCAACCGATAGTGCTAATATTAAAAATTGGATTACTAATACTCAAAGTGAAATTCATCCCGAAGCATATTCATTAAAGCAATATATGTCGCCTCATGCTGCAGCGGAACTGGAAGGAATTGATATAACGTTAGATTCTATTCATTTGCCTAAAACAACTAATAATTTGATCATAGAAGGCGCAGGAGGGCTATTGGTACCGATTAACAAAACAGAATTTATGATTGACTTTATCAAAAAGTTTGATCTGGAAGTAGTACTCGTTATTCAGAACTACATGGGCAGCATCAATCATTCCCTCTTATCTATAGAAGCGTTGAAAAGTCGTGGTGCCAATATATTAGGTGTTATTTTTAATGGTGCGCCGCATAAATTATCACAGGATATTATTATACAACATACGGATTTAAAAGTATTGGGCAATATTATTAAAGAAGCGGAGATTAATAAAGAAGTAGTTTCGCGTTACGCGAAGGGATTTGAGTATTTGAAAGGATAGATGCTTATTATTTTTTCTTTTTTTATAACGCAATTTGATAATATTTTTTTAAATGATATTTGAAACTGATAGATTAATAATAAGAAATTTGAATATCACGGATTCTGAAGGCTTTTTTGATTTGCATAGCAATGAAAAAGTAATGAAAATGATTCCTGCAAAAAATTTAAACTTTATTGAATCAGAGAAAGAATTAAAACAAAGAATATCTAATTACTTTAACCCTAATTCAAAAATCAACGTGTGGGCAATTGAAGAAAAAAACACCTTAAGTTTTGTTGGGCTTTGTGCTATTATTAATGAAACAGGTATTGGAACTGAAATAGGATATAGAATAAGGGAAAAATATTGGCGTAAAGGAATAGGGACAGAAATAACAAAAGGTTTAATAAATTTTGTATTTAATAGTTCTAATGGAAAATTAATTTTTGCAGATGTTAGTAAATCAAATATAGTATCTCAAAAAATCCTTAAGAAGTTTATGGATCCAGTAAAAGAAACTTTTAACGAAGAGGACAACTGTATAGATATTCAATATCAAATAGCAAAAGAACACTGGTTATCAAGCTATGAGAAATTTACAGGAACGAGATAAAAAGGTAGTGTGGCATCCATTCACACAAATTAAAACGGCTCCATTGCCTATTGCGATTGTTAGAGGTGAGGGCACATATCTATTTGATGAACACGGTAAACGATACATTGATGGTATCGCTTCCTGGTGGGTAAATGTGCATGGGCATTGCCATCCTTACTTAACAAAAAAAATATCCGAACAATTACAAACACTTGAACATGCTTTATTTTCAGGTTTTACACATGAACCTGGTGTTCAATTGGCGGAACGATTATTAAAACGTTTGCCTGAAAACCAATCTAAAATATTTTATTCCGATAATGGTTCTACAGCTGTGGAAGTAGCGTTGAAAATGGCTTTCCAATACTGGAGTAATCAATCGATCAGTAAAACAAAAATTATTGCTTTTGAAAATGGTTACCATGGAGATACCTTTGGAGGCATGAGTGTTGGCGCGCGTAACGCATTTAACCTACCTTTTTTCAAATTATTGTTTGATGTAGTTCATATTACGGTTCCCGTTAAAGGAAAAGAAGATGAATCCTTGAAAGCAATGAAAGCAGCTTTACAGCAGGATAATATTGCTGCATTTATTTTCGAACCATTGGTGCAAGGTGCAGGAGGGATGGTTATTTATTCCGAAAAAATATTAGATGAACTGATCAAGCAGTGTAACGCTAAAAATGTTATCACCATTGCTGATGAAGTTATGACGGGTTTTGGACGTACAGGTAAATTTTTTGCAAGTGATCATCTTGAACACGAACCGGATATTATTTGTATGAGTAAAGCATTAACGGGAGGTGTAATGCCATTGGGGGCAACAAGCTGCTCGCAATTTATTTATGATGCTTTTTTAAGCGATGATAAAATGAAAACTTTTTTTCACGGGCATTCTTATACGGCTAATCCAACTGCTTGTTCAGCGGCATTAGCAAGTATGGATCTATTTGATAAACCGGACGCAGTTGAAAATAGTAAGCGTATAGCGCAACAGCACAATATATTTTTACAAAAAATAAAATCGCATTCCGCATTAATTGATGTTCGCCAATTGGGAACTATTTTAGCAGTTGAAATAAAAACAAAGGAGCAAACCAATTATTTAAATTCATTAGCGGAAACAATCTCCGAATTTTTTATTTCACGTGGAATTATTCTTCGTCCGCTTGGAAATGTGGTTTACGTTTTGCCTCCGTATTGTATCAGTAATGAGGACTTGCAGTATATTTATAATGCGATCGAAGAGTTTTTAAACGAAATTTAAAAGAGTTATAAGTGATGAATTATGAGTTGTAAATTGTTAGCTCTAATTTCATATGTGGAATCATTCATAACTTATCATTCATAAATTTATAACTTATAACTTAACACTCAACATCATGATCTTTTCCTCAAAACGTAATTTAGTTTATGTAATACTTGCCGGGCTATTTATTACTAATGCTATAGTAGCTGAATTGATTGGCAGCAAGCTGATACAAATAGGCCCGTTTGTTATGAGCATTGGTATAATTCCTTGGCCCATCGTGTTTTTAACTACGGATATTATTAATGAGCATTATGGTAGAGTGGGGGTACGCAAGCTATCATTAATCACTGCTGGATTGATCGCTTATGCATTTGTGATTTTATTTATTGCTATTAAAGTTCCTGCCGCTATTGGTATTTCAACTGTTACAGATGCTCAGTTTTATGCTGTATTTGGGCAAAGCTTATGGATCATTGCTGGAAGTTTAGTCGCTTTTATATTATCACAGTTAATTGACGTTTCTATTTTTTGGGCATTGCGTGACAAAACAGGCGGTAAAATGATCTGGCTTAGAAGCACCGGTTCTACTGTTATTTCACAGTTGATAGATACATTTGTAGTTTTAGGAATTGCATTTTGGTTGCCAGGTAAAATGTCAACTGCTGTATTTTTAAATGCAGCATTCACCGGATATACATTCAAATTAATTATCGCAGTTGTGCTTACGCCATTGATCTATGTAGGGCATAATCTTATTGAGAAATATTTAGGTGATGAAGAAACGCACAAGCTTGTTGTGCATTCAGCAGAGGAATCATTACATCATAAAGTGGAAGAGTAAAAAAACTACTTCCTTGAAATTTTAAATTCTATTCTGCGGTTTTTAGCATGTTCTTCTTCTGTGCAATCAACACCATCAGCACATTTGTTTATTAATCTGCTTTCTCCATAACCTTTCCCTGTGATACGGTCTTTTGTAATACCTTGAGATAAGATATAATCAACTGCAAGTTGTGCGCGTTGATCGGATAGTTTCTGATTAAATTCTGCTGTTGCTCTGGAATCAGTATGCGAGGAAAGTTCAACCACTAATTGAGGGTCATTTTTCATAACATAAATTAATTTATCCAATTTCATTTGAGCTTCAGGCAGTAATTTGTATTCACCCGTGTTGTAATATATTGTTTCAACTATAGTAAGGCTTTCTTTTTTATTTCCCTTTTTTAATTCCATTACTTTTAACCATGGATCTTCCAGTTTAGAATCAACCGAAAACTCGCCATTCCCATCCATATCAACCTTTTTAATAACATTTCCTTTTTCATCGGCAATATATAATTGCTCGTAATTGATAAATGTTGAGCCCGGACTACTTAATTTAAAGAGGTCATCTTGGTTGGCACGCAGGTTTGCAAATTGAAATTGCCCGTTAGCATCAGTTTTAACAGTTGCAACTATTTCTCCTTTTTCGTTCAGTAGATTAATGATACTATTAGGTAATGATGACTTATCTTGTTTTACAGCTTTTCCTTTCAGGTCGAAATCTAAACCATGGTAATCAACATCAATCATATCTAAAGCAGCTTTTTCATCCATAAATGAAAATGTAAACTCTCCTTTGTTTCCACTGTTAGTTGCTTGCATTTGCTTTCCACTTGCATTTGTAATAACAATCTTAATATTTGGTTTTAAAACACTCGCTCCTACATCTGCCACTTTAGCAATATAAAATTGAGTTGGATCTACATTGGAAAATGAAAAGCCTCCTAAAGCGTTTGTAGTAGTTGATTTAACAACTTCTTTTTTGTTATTTAAAAAATCAATTTTGATGTTTGCCAACGGTTGAGGTTTTTCACCATAGGTTATATTTCCGGAAATTCTCTTTTTGTTATTGGGTTTAGCTACTACAGGGGGGGCAGCTGTTTTTATAGGAGCAGTGCCGCTAACACCTTCAAAAACGATTAATTCAATCCGTCTATTGATTTGATATAATTTTTCTTTTTCTTCAATTGTTTTAGCGCTGGCTATGGTTGCATCCTGTATAATAAGCTTTGTTTCGCCATATCCTTTTGCCTTCAATCTATCGGCGGTTATGGCTTTATATTTTATTAAATAAGTTTTTATTCCATCGGCTCTGTATTGAGATGCTTGTTGATTAGCTGTTAAATTTCCTCTTGAATCAGTATGGCAGGCAACCTCTACTTTAAGGGTAGAATGTTGATTTAAAAAATTAACAAGAGCATCAAGGGAATCGTTTTTAACATCAGTTTCTCGGTTAAGCAACTCAATATCCAAATTAGGAACCCTGATGATATCACCTTTTTCAAAGAAAGTATCATTAAATGTTTTTTTGTTTTGAGCAAACGTAAATGATGGTATCAAACCCAAAAATAAAATTAATCTGAATAAAGTTTTCATCAAATTATAATTTTGTTCGTATTAGTTTTTAGTGGATACCCAAAAATACATCAATTTCTTTATTTATTCTATCAAAATTTATTTTTTCAATAGAATGTTCAGTGTTAGGGAGTACAATTAAATTTGCATTTTTTAATCTGCGATATACAGCAATGGTTTCTTCCAATGTTACCATCGCGTCTTTATCACCGATGCTAATTAAAACAGGGTGTTCAATACTTTCGTAGCCTGATAAAGGGGGGGAGTTTCCCATGTCCATGATCATGTTGGCAGTTTTTTATACTACTACTTTCCAATCGTTTGGAGAATGCCGTTGTGCAAGTATTTGAGCAAAGGATGGAATTTTATCTTCTATTTTTATGGGGTCTAGCATTTTAGCTTCTTTTTGAGCAATTTCGGGTGTCCATAAAAATTTTGTAGCAAATGTAAATATTTTATTTACTTTTTCCGGATGATGTTTCGCAACATAAAGGGCAATATATCCACCCATACTATACCCAAAAATAGTTACTCGATTAATATTATTCTTGTTCAAATAATTTAGAACATCCTTTGCAAATCCTTCGATCGAAAAATATTCAGGCATAGGCTCGCCGCCATGTCCCGCAAAATTAATTGTGTGAACAATAAAGTTATCGCTAAGTTTTTCAGATAAAGGTATTAATTGGTTTTTTGCTCCTATGGCTCCATGTAATAGTAATAAGTGTTGTTTCATATTTGGTAAATGTTTTTAACGAAAGAATGAAAAACTCATAGTTGAAGTATTTTGTTTATCATCGCTAACTTCAATAGTAAATATATGCCTACCGGTTTTTAATTTTTCATCAAATGCATAAAACAACAAGTCTTGTTTCATTTCGTATTCACATATTACCCAATTACCATCAATAGTTGCTCGGTATTTTTTTATTCCTGACAGGTTATCTGTCGCTTTTATCCCGATAATTTTTAATCTTGTAAAATTTAAAGACGTGTTAGGAACATAATTAAAGATTGTTTTTAATTTCGGAGCAATGGTATCAATAGTTATCGCGAAAGTGCCCAAATTTTTCGTGTGTGTTATTACCCAACCCTCTTTATAATTGCCACCTTCATAGTTTCGTTTCCCCTTATTATCTATGGAAATTATAGCTACTTTGTTTTGTAGTGCATCCGGTAAAAGAACAGGTTTAATGCTTAAAGTAATGGCTTTTTGCAAGGCTGTTTCGTCATTTTGAATGTGATGTAACAAAGAATATGTTCCTTGCATTTTAGGTGAATTAAAATAATTGAATTTTAAATCATCGTACAAGGCATAAGCAGGAATACTAATTTTTACATCCTCACGGACAAATTCATTGCCTTTTAAACAATCGAAAATAGTGTTGGTTGTTGCAACCATTTTGATCTTGCTTTTTGAAGAACTTTTTATTTTTAGCACTATTTCTGAGGTATTACCAACAAAATCTTTTACAATGTATTTTATCCAATGGATGGAATCATCAGTAAAGCTTATTGCTCCCTTATTTAATACATTTTTATAAATTCCTGCTTCATTATTTTTTGAGAGAAAACATTTTTGGATCTTCTTATTGTGTTTTTGCTTTTCAGCATAATCAATATGAGTATTGACGTATCGTGCATTTTCAAATGAAAATTTTTCAAATTCACAATAATAGATCCGTTTGCCTCCTGATAATAATTCTATTGAAAATACTTCATTTTTATTGGTTGACTTATTTTCTGAATCATAACATTCAATTCCGAAACCGATTTCACCGTTTACATTTATAGTATCTGTTTTTAAAAGCGAGTATCTGCCATTTTTATAAATTGGAATAATTTTTTTTAACTGATGCTTGCCATTTATTGTCGCACTTTCATTAATTGGATAAAGAGCCAATTCAGTAATTCGAGGTTTTATTGTGTCGGCAATTAAATAACCAAAAAAATAAGGGTTGATGGGCATTTCAGTTTTCGTATCACGGATCTCAAAATGCAAGTGAGGAGCTTCTGAGTGACCTGTATTTCCAGATAAAGCAATCTGTTGTCCCTTTTTTATCGGAATAATATCAGGAGATAGAATAGTATCAATTTCAAATGATTCTATAGAGTATTGAGCTTTTTGTATGAATGATTGAAGAGTGTTTTCGAAACGTCGCAAATGAGCGTAAACTGATGTATATCCGTTTGGATGAGTAATATATAATGATTTTCCATATCCCAAAGGACTGATCTTTATGCGTGATACATAGCCATCAGCAACTGCGTACACAGGTTTTCCTTCACGATTATTGGTGCGTATGTCAAAACCAGCGTGAAAATGATTGGGGCGGATTTCACCAAAATTGCCGGCAAGACTCAAGGAACTACTATCAACTGGTGAACGAAAATAATCAGTAGGATAGGAGGTTTGGCAATAAAGATTGAAATTGGAAAGTAAAACGCAAATAAGAAAAAATAATCGACTTGGCATGCTGCAAAGTTATGAGTTATATTTATGAATTATGAAATGAAGATGCTTCCTGCAATCAAAAACTTATAACTCATAATTCATAACTCTTAAAAAAATTTTGCCATTTAATTATGGATTGCTATATTTGTAAACACTTTAAGAAAAGATTTTAATTACTTGAAAATGAACAACTTAACTTTAAATATTACTCATTTAAAAGCAAAGGTTGAAAAATTAGTAAATTTACATCAACAACTTAAAAAAGATAATGAACTTCTGGGAACCGAAAATGAGAATTCATTAAAAATCATCAAAGAGCAAAAAATAACAATTGATACATTGCAAAAAAATAATCAGGAATTATCACAAAATAAAAACGAAGAACAACACAAAGTAATTACAGACACAAAAAGTAAAATTAATGAGCTTGTGCAGGAAATAGATAAGTGCATTGCTCTTTTGAAGTAAAAAATAAGTTGAATGTTATAAAGTTTAAAGTCCAATGTTATCGAAACTTTAAACTTTGGACATTAAAACTTTGAACCAAATATAAATGGCTGAAGTATCATTAAAAGTTTTAATTGCCGGTCGCTCTTATCCTCTTACTGTTAAAAAGGAAGAAGAACAAAGCGTATTGCAGGCAGCTAAATTGATTAATGATAAAATAAAGGAATTTGAGGTAAACTACTCAGTGCGTGATAAGCAGGATTTGTTGGCAATGTGCGCTATCAACCTGTTAGTCGCTCAGATTAATACTCCTAAAAAATCGCCAGAGCTGGAAAAAGAACTCAACCAACTCGACCTATTTGTTTCAGATTATCTTAAAAAAGAAAGCAATACATAATGTTATTTTACCTTTGTTAATCCCGCACATGCGGGATAAACAAAATTATCCTGCATCAGTTCAAGGCATCCCGCAAAAGTATATTTTGGCTTTTGAAAGAACGTGTGCGGGATTTTTTATTATCAACCATTTTATATTTTTAAAACAATGAACTCAATAATTATTATAGCAGCAGCAGGCCTTGGAGGGTTACTTTTGGGAATACTTATTACCTATTTAATCGTAAGCAAAACCAATAAAAACAAAGCGAAAAGCATTATTAAAGATGCCGAAGCAGAAGCAGAAGTGATCAAAAAAGACAAAATGTTACAAGCCAAAGAAAAGTTTTTACAGCTAAAATCCGAACACGAAAAGGCGATCAATGAAAAAAACCAAGTTGTTCAGCAAACGGAAATCCGCATCAAGCAAAAAGAACAATCATTGTCTCAGAAACAAGAACAGGTGCAACGCAAGGATACTGAGATAGAAGCTATAAGGCAAAATCTTACACATCAATTAGAATTGATAGGAGTCAAACAACAAGAAGTAGATAAATTTCACCGCAGACAAGTGGAGCAGTTGGAAACACTTAGTGGGATGAAAGCGGAGGATGCCAAAGCACAATTGGTAGAGTCATTAAAAGCGGAAGCGAAAACAGAAGCGATGTCGCACATCAAAGATATTGTGGAAGAAGCGAAATTGAATGCCAGCAAAGAAGCGAAAAAAGTGGTTATACAAACCATTCAGCGTGTAGCTACAGAACACGCTATTGAAAATTCGGTTTCCGTTTTTAATATTGAAAATGATGAAATTAAAGGCCGTATTATTGGCCGCGAAGGTCGTAATATCCGCGCACTGGAAGCTGCCACAGGCATTGAAATAATTGTAGATGATACACCTGAAGCAATTATTTTATCCGGTTTTGATCCTGTACGGAGAGAGATAGCACGTTTGGCATTACATCAGTTAGTTACAGACGGACGTATTCATCCTGCTCGTATTGAGGAAGTGGTGGAAAAAGTGAAAAAACAAATTGAAGAAGAAATTGTTGAAATAGGAAAACGTACCTGTATAGATATGGGTATTCACGGTTTACACCCTGAATTGACGCGTATGGTGGGCCGGATGAAATATCGTTCATAGTACGGACAAAATTTATTACAACACTCCCGTGAAGTAGCGAACCTTTGTGCTACCATGGCGGCAGAATTAGGTTTGAATGTAAAGCTTGCCAAACGTGCGGGTTTACTACATGATATCGGTAAAGTACCGGATGATCAACCCGAAGTTCCCCATGCTATTTTAGGAATGCAATTGGCTGAAAAATATAAAGAGAAACCTGAAGTATGCAATGCTATTGGCGCCCATCATGATGAAATTGAAATGAATACGTTGATATCCCCGATCGTACAAGTATGTGATGCCATCAGCGGCGCTCGTCCAGGTGCAAGACGTGAAGTGGTGGAACAATATATTAAACGATTAAAAGATCTGGAAGCATTGGCATTGTCGTATCCGGGTGTAGATAAAACGTATGCGATACAAGCTGGGCGTGAATTGCGTGTATTGGTATCAAGTGATAAAGTAACAGATAAAGATGCGGAAACACTTTCGTTTGATATTTCACAACGTATTCAAACAGAAATGACTTATCCGGGCCAAGTGAAGGTTACTGTTATAAGGGAAACACGTGCAGTTAATTTTGCTAAATAAGTTCTAAGTAATAAGTTGTAAGTTTTAAGTATTTTAAACTCCAACATTTTAACTTAGAACTTACAACTTATTACTTACAATATACAACTTGAATAAACATCGAATAGTCATAGAGCCTGGTACTGAAAACAGTAACTATTGGAAAGACCTCTGGAATTACCGGGGGCTTTTCTATTTTTTGGCTTGGCGCGACATTTTGGTGAGGTACAAACAAACAGCAATTGGAGTAATGTGGGCAGTGCTGCGTCCGTTGTTAACTATTTTTGTAATGTGGTTCATTGGTTGGTTATTCAATTCAAATGTTCCTGAAGGTGTTCCTCGTATTTTGTTAGTCTGTGCAGCCACATTGCCTTGGCAATTTTTTTCATCCTCATTTAGCGAAGCAAGTAATTCACTTGTTGCTAATTCCAATTTATTAACAAAAGTTTATTTTCCACGATTAATAGTCCCGGCAAGTACGGTTATTGTTTGTTTGATAGACTTTTTAATTTCGTTTGTGATATTGATATTAATAATGCTCTATTATCAATATATACCCGATCTTAAAATTTTATTACTTCCATTATTTTTATTGTTAGCGTTAATTATATCTATAGGGGCAGGTTTATATATCGCGGCATTAAATGTGAAGTATCGCGATTTCCGTTATGTGATCCCATTTATTGTTCAGTTTGGTTTATATGTTTCACCTATAGCGTTTAGCAGCAGCGATATTTATAATAGTACAAAAATACCACAGGCGATAAAATATATTTATTCGCTAAATCCTATGGTTGGCGTTATTGACGGCTTTCGTTGGTGCATATTGGGTGGTAGTACATCATTACATACCAATAGCTTTTTATTATCCATAGCAATAAGTATTTTGTTTTTAATTGTTGGTGTTTGGTATTTCCGAAAAATGGAAAAATCATTTGCGGATGTGATATAATAAGTTTTTAAGTTAAAATAATATAAACCAACTCCCTCTACTTTGGAGAGGATTGGGGTGAGATACATGAGCAACAAAATAATAACAGTTGAAAATTTATGTAAAAGCTATATTCTGAAACATCAAAATATAGAGCGTTATACCGCTTTGCGTGATGTGATAACCAATAAAGCAAAAAATATTTTTAAACCAAAATCCAAAACCCACCATCCTACATCAGAAGAATTTTGGGCCTTAAAAGATATCTCATTTGAAGTCAATCAGGGTGACCGCGTTGGAATCATTGGACGTAATGGTGCAGGAAAATCGACCTTGTTAAAGATATTAAGCCGAATTGTAACTCCGACTAAAGGACGTATTACTATTGAGGGCCGTGTTGCCAGCTTATTAGAAGTAGGTACGGGTTTTCATCCTGAGTTAAGCGGCCGTGAAAATATATTTTTGAATGGCTCAATTTTAGGAATGAGCAAATCTGAAATAAAAAGTAAGTTCGATGAAATAGTCGCTTTTTCTGAAGTGGAAAAGTTTTTAGATACTCCTGTAAAGCGCTACTCATCGGGTATGTATGTGCGTTTGGCATTTGCTGTAGCTGCACATTTGGATCCCGAAATTTTAATTGTAGATGAAGTCCTCGCTGTTGGGGATGCTGAATTTCAAAAAAAATGCATCGGTAAAATGAAAGATGTTTCCGGGCAAGGAAGAACAGTGTTATTCGTGAGCCATAACATGGCAGCTATTCAAAATCTTTGCGATAAGTCTATTTACCTGAAAAAAGGCGAAGTGCAACTGATCGGGAAAACCGATGCTGTGATCAGTGCATATTTAAAAGCGGGCTCCGAAATTCAAAAGATCAATTTGGCAGAACGATCGGATCGAAGTGGAAATGGAATTGTCCGTTTTGAAGCAATTGAATTGAAAGATGAAAGTAGAAATAATTTAGCAGCCTTTCAATGCGGTAAAAATGTAATCTTGCATCTTAAATTTAAACGGTCAAACAAATTACCAATAAATAATTTATGTATTTCAGTTGGAATTGATAATGAGTATGGACAACGGATTGGCTATATGAATAATGAAATTACCAATGATCTATTTGCCAAAATATCTGATGATTGCAATTCAATCGATTTGCACATTCCGCATTTTCCTTTTAAACAAGGATTATATTCATTTGCTTTATATTCGACTATTAATGGAGAAGTCGCTGATTGGATTCAGGAAGCAGGCACGATTGAAGTGGAACCAGGAGATTTTTTTAAT
>JBBSPS010000079.1:0-15990 GCA_038258655.1 Bacteroidia bacterium | reverse complement strand
ACTGATGTTAGTGGAATTTCGGTCGGTGGGGACACCGACCGATAGTTGAAGTTTGAATGCATTGTTGTAAAGTATCGTTTCTCACAGGGAAAAATATGCACTTTAAATATTTGGAGCAGTTTAGGAAAATACTAATTCCTTTTCAGTCAATATTTTTTGTTTCAAATAATCTTTTAGAAATCCTTTCAGGCTTAAGTCTTCGTCCAGTTCCGGCCAATTTATTCCGGTGCCACCGGCAATTAATTTAAAATTGTTTAAAGTTTGTGCGGTTGCATTCTGAAAGCTTTCGAATAAATGAGTAGGAACATTAAAAGTAAGTTCATTGGTAAGATGAATAAACATTTTATCTAATGAAGCGCTAAAATCTACTGACTTAATTTTTAAGCCTTCATTGAAAACGAGGTTGTCTATTGAATCGTATTTATTTTGTGAAGTATTCATTCCATTTAGTTTTTAAAGTTACGCGTTCATTCGTCCTTGTTGGAGGTTCTTTTTCAGCATTGTTATTTAGATTTCCGATAGTGTGCGCACACATAAAATTTGAATTCCCAATGAAAAGTAATAAATTTTACTTATGAAAGTTTTAACGCTCAATATACCGGACAACGTAGACCTGGACAATATGCAGGTTGCCATGTTAGTTGCCAGCAGGCTTTATGAAGAAAGCAAACTCTCCCTTGGCCAGGCGGCAGAACTTACAGGCCTGAGCAAGCGCACTTTTGCAGAACTTTTGGGTATTTATAATGTTTCAATATTTAACTACCTCGCTTCTGATATTTCAAGAGACGTTTTAGTGTAGCATCGTCTCCCATCGGGGACGATGCGATTTTTCTATCGGCTCGTATCTCACCAACCGAAATATTCGTATCTCCGTTTTCCTGGGGTACTAAGAATTGATTTCAAACTTTAGCAATTTATCATAACCAATATATTATTTTCGCTAAAACTAACGATCGAGAATTTGTTTAAAAAACTCAAAAGTGAAATTAGGGAATTTAGAACATTGTTCAACAGAACACATTATCGGATTTTCGCATTTTGGGACAAGGAAGATAAAAAACAAACTTTGGTTTTGACAACGCATGGAATTATAAAAAAAACGGACAAAATACCTGAAAAAGAAATTGAAAAAGCGGAGCAAATCAGGTTGAAATATTTTGGTACTAAAAAATAAAACTTAAAATGACAACAAAAAATAAAGAATTAGAAATGTTCACCTTTGACCATATAAAAGACGAATTTATTGGGGAAATTGGAACTGTAAAAAGAACACACTATGAACAAGAATTGCAGCTTGAAATAATAGGCGAAATGATTAAGAAGGTTCGGATTGAAAGAAATTTGACACAAGAAGAATTGGGGAAATTAATTGGTGTTCAACGAGCACAGATTTCAAAACTTGAAAATAATCTTACGAATGTTACAATGGAAACAATTTTGAAGGTTTTCGGAGCTTTGAAAGCAAAAGTGAACTTCAATGTAGAACTTTTGAACAACAAAATACAAATTGTTGGATAGGACACAACACCTGTAACTTTTTTTGTGATCATATTTACCTGCACAGGACGATGTCTTAAAAAAATTTGATGAACAGATAGAGTATTATATTTTTTCAAATACCAGTCTATAATGCTCCATGGCTTCTGTTTCAAAGCAAACTTTATTCGGGCTAATTTTAAATACGGCTACCTGGTGCCTGAATTCTTTATTAAAAATATATTTTGGAATAAGTGAAGCATACAACAAGTATTTATGCAAATTAAATTTCCTGAATTTTTTTCTCCAGCATTTAATTGTTTGAATATAATCTAACCTTCCGCTGCTCTTAGAAATAAGTTTCATAAAAGGTGCTGCATTTGCAATTACCTGTTCTTCGCTAACTGGCAACCACGAGCCCGGAAATTGTTTTAACATTAATGCCAGTATATATTCAATAGAATTTTTATCTGCATTTATATCTATTTTATTTAATGGCGGTGTTTTTTTTGTAAACACCATTGTCTGCATATAAAATCTTCCGCCTGCAGGCAAAAGATTGCTTACATTTTTAAAAAAATTAGTGTATATCTCGTCCTGCTTCCCCTGCATAAATTCTTCTACCGAGCAGAAGTGTTCAAGACCGCCAATACATGTAACCGCATCTAAAGGACCGAATGTTTCCGGCTGAATAGTGCGGCAATCCTTTATTTCAACATCAAGCCCGTTATTTACACATGCTGCAGCCTGCCCTTTTGAAAGTGTAACACCTTTTCCATTTGCTCCTAAATGCCTTAAATAATTGAGGAAAGGCCCCCACCCGCAAGCCATGTCCAATACTTTGGAGCCTTTTTTAATATTTAAACTTTCAGCAATAAACTGGTGTTTTTTTCTTTGGCCTTCTTCAACAGTTAAACTAAAATCACCATCAAACTTAGCGCCGCTGTAATCTGCCATTTCACCAAAGCTTAATCTAAATATTTTATCAATACTTGAGTAAGTAAAATCGAGGTCTTGTTTAGTAGCCATTAAAAATTGAGTATGGAATGAATGTTATGTATTATAATATGCCGGCTGTCTTTCAAATGCTTTCAATAAATAGGTGTGACCCAATTGCACAGGAAAAGCTGGCATTTTCATAATGCCGCAAGTTAAATACTTTAGCGGACTCTTTTACAATTGCCGAAATATTTTTATGTGGGTGGTGGCAAATTATGCGATTTAAATGATGTGCTGCCTTGAAGTTTTTGTGAAGCAACATCTTCCGCAGAGTAAAATGCGCTTTTAAATATTTTATTTTTATACAACTTCAATTGAGTTTCCAGCGCATTGTTCGCTTAAGCGAAACGATGTCGGACAACAATACTTTGCACAAAAAATAAAAATGGTTTGGGTTTCATCTGTTGCATAATGAACTCCCGATATATTTAATGTAATTGCCGGGAGTGAATATATTTGCTTACTATTTTTATTGCCCAAAAAGAAAACAATAACCAAACAATAGCAAAACAATAACCAGCAATCACATCAGTCGCAAAATGTACCATTAAAATTATCCTGCTAAGACCAATCGTAAGTGTATATAACAATAATAGTAAAGAGATTGAATACTTTTTGAAAGATGAAATATTTGTCTGCCACAATAGATAAGCAAGGATACTGGCAAAAATAAATGAGGAAACGGAATGGCCGCTTGGAAAACTGTAACTATTCAGGGTGTCAGCGAGAGTTGAATAAGGCCGGTGTCTTTTAAAATAATCCTTCAATAAAAACATAACCAGGGTGCTACTGATTGCGATGATTGAAATTTCTAAAGCAATTACTTTTTTATGTTTCCAAATAAGAAATATTATCAATAAAATATAAGCAGGTAATAAAAACTTTGTTGACCCAAAAAATGTTACGACCAACATTACTTTCACCAATAATGGACTGGTATAAGCTTTAACCAAAGCTATTACTGCAGCATCAAACTGGTAATTCTTTTCGATAACATCTTCATCTGCGATATAAACAAATACCAACAAGGAAATTATAAAGAGCAGCAGGCTAAACCAAACTCGTGGTGAAACTTCCTTTACTGAACTAATTATTTTTTTCATATAAAATTGCTTGATTACTTTTTAACAGGTACAATAATTTGAATGGCAGCAGGAATTAAATTTGCCTCAATTTTATTTACTTTTCCAAGATATTCTCCATCCACCTGGAAGTGTACTTTTTTTGCCGATCGCATTTTCAAATGCCGGGTTTGAAATAATTCTGTTTTTTCCGGATTAAATGCAGCATGGGTAACCAGCATTTTAAATATCTCGGGAAAGGATATTTTTTTGACTACAATCACTTCAAACAATTCATCTTCCATACTGCCCAATGGATTTATCAAAGCACCGTTTCCATATTTTGTAGCATTGGCTATTACAATCATTGCTGCTTCTGTTTCAATAATTTCATCATTGATCGTCATAGATACCTGCATTTTCTTGTTTGAAATTAATACAGTCCATAAGGCTTTGATAGTGGCTTTCATATAACCCCAAATCCCCCGTGTGTTTTCTGATTCAAACTTTTTAATCATGTATGCATTAAAGCCAATATCACTCAGGTGAATGCTCAGCTTTTCATTGACCATTGTTGCGTGTATTTTTTTTACTGTCCCTGTGGTGATTATTTGTATGGCTTCCACTGGCACTTCACTGATGCCCAGTTCCTTTGCCATCCCATTTGCTGACCCTGCGGGTAATATGCCCAGGGAAATGTTTTTTTGTAGCAGGCATTCTGCTACAAGGCCAACAGTTCCATCGCCGCCCACAGCCACCATTGTATCAGGATTGAATGATGCTATCTTTTCTTTTAGTGATTTTATCGTGAAGCCTGTTTTAATAAAGAATAATTCAATGGTGTGATTTAACTCTTCGAAATACATGTCTATTTCTTTTGGCCAGTCGGTGTTATGACTGCCCGAACCAGGATTGATTACAAATAGTATTTTAAGACTGCCGGTTGTTTCTTTAGGTAAAGTATCTTTGTGTACTAAGTTTTCATTTGCCAAAGTATGCGCATTTAAATTGTAAATGATATTTTCATAGTCAACCGTATATCAAATTGCAAGCCCAAAAAATTGTATGGAAAAAAAAGCAAGATATCCCGATGCCGCTGTAAAAGTATATCACGGGTATGGCCATACAAATAACCTTATTGTTTATGGCCATGTTTTAAAAGGGAAATATTTTCTACAACGGACTTATACCAACAATGCTTTTATAAATTTTATTAATCTTATCAGGTTATTTTTTATTACACCATTGCCTGGTGCAAGGGTAATGCTTCAATGGCAGAATCAGTGTTTTTACAGCACTACGGAAAGCGATGGGTTTTTTAAATTTGAATGGAAATCTGATACCCCGGTTACTGCAGGATGGCAAGATGTAAAAGTGGATTTATTAAATGCCGGCGGGCAAAGTACAGTCACAGGCCAGGGCAAAATATTTGTACCTCATAGCACACAATATGGTTTTATATCTGACATAGATGATACGGTACTTATTTCCCACTCAGGTACTACCGGTAAAAAACTTTGGTCAATGTTAACCAAAAACCCACGCAGCAGAAAAACGTTTGCAGATGTAGTAAACTATTACCAGTTACTAAGTACTGCTCATACGGACGTTGATGTACCCAATCCATTTTTTTATGTGTCGAGCAGTGAATGGAACTTGTATGATTACCTGAATGAATTTTTTAAATACAATCAACTGCCTAAAGGAGTCTTTCTTTTAAACAACATAAAAAAATGGTACCAGTTATTGAAAACTGGTAGCACAAAACATCTCGGAAAATTAAACAGGGTGGTAAGAATACTTGAAGCATTTCCTGCACAGCAGTTTGTATTGTTGGGCGACAATTCTCAGAGTGACCCGGATATTTACAAATTGATAGCTGATAAATATCCTCATCAAATACTGGCTATTTATATCAGAAACATTAGTGCCCGAAAAGAAGCACTTACAAAACAGGTATTGGAATCTATCAACAACAAATCTATTTATACCTTACTTTATAAGCACACCAGCGAAGCCATACTTCATTCTGAATCAATTGGGCTTATTGTTTAAGTACTTAAAAAAATACGATAGAACTGTCACTTAAAAAGTAGATAAACCAATGCCAGGGAGGTTTCCACACATCACACGCTTTGGTGGGACAATGCCGCTCCCTTGTTGGATTTGTCTTCAAAAAGATGCAATAAATATCAATTTTACAAGCATAGTTTCATCTTCTTTCCCAAGCGCACTTCTCCTCCCCAAAATATCATTTTACATGAACGGCAAAATATAAAACGTGATTTGGTAATATTAAAACAACTTTTATTTCTACCTTGCACTATTGCAAAGATTGTAAGATTTTAAAGTCAGTTTATAATAGGCCAACTATCTGGAATTTTCATTCTATTCATTCCAAATTCGCCTGTTTGAATGTGAAAATAAAAGTGTATATGATGTACGGAATGTATAAAAAAAAGAAATCCCTGTTTTATATAAAAAGTTTGGCCTCCTTCCTTTTCATTTTTCCCCAACTACTTTTTGCCCAACAAAATCCAAGTGATTCTACGCTGGCATCCGCAACATTGCAGAATTGTATTGCTTACGCGATTGCCCATAATCCCGATCTGCAGAATGCAAAAATTAATGAGGACATTACGGAAACAATTATAAAAAGTAAATTAGCAGACTGGTATCCGCAGGTGAATTTTACATATAATCTTCAACACAATTTCCAGTTACCTACTTTTAATTTTAATGGAAACCTGGCTAAGTCAGGAACGTATAATACTTCGGGATTGAATCTCGGTGTGACGCAAAATATTTTTAGTCGCGATGTATTGCTTGCATCACGCAGCGCAACTGATGTGCGGCTTTCCGCTTCAGAGAATACAAAGAATCAGAAAATAAATTTGGCGGTGGCGGTAAGTAAAGCATTCTATAATTTAATGCTTACGGTACAACAACTCGCCGTGATCGAACAGGATATTGTGCGCAGTAATCAAAGTTATAAAGATGCCTATTATCAATACCTGAGCGGCATTGTAGATAAAACGGATTATCAAAGAGCGACCATCGCTTTGAATAATGCAAAGGCTCAAAAAAAATCAGGAGAGGAAGCGCTAAAAGCAAAAAATGCTTACTTAAAAGAATTGCTGGGCTACCCGGATGCGCAAAAAATTGATTTGGTATATGACACAACGCGCATGGAAAAAGAAATTTTTATAGACACGTTACAACCTGTAAATTATAGTAACCGCATAGAAATACAACAATTAGAAACACAGAAAAAATTGCAACAATATAATTTGCAATATTATAAATGGAGTTACCTGCCAAATGTTTCTGCTTTTGGAAATTACAACTTAAATTTTCTCAACGATAACTTTTCAAAATTATATAGTCAGCATTTTCCAAATTCGTATGCAGGCATTACTTTGTCATTACCTATTTTCCAGGGCGGAAAAAGAGTACAACAAATTAAAGAAGCAGAATTACAGTTAACACAAGCAGATAATAATATCCGTAGCCAGGTAAATAATATTAATACACAATATCAAAATGCGCTGGCTTCTTATAAAAGTAATTTGTACAATTTCAACAGCCTGAAAGAAAATTTATCATTGGCCAATGAAGTGTATGAAGTGATCAGGTTGCAATATCGTTCCGGCGTAAAAGCTTACCTGGACGTGATTACAGCCGAATCAGATTTGCGCACAGCACAAATAAATTATTACAATGCTTTGTATGAAGTGCTGTCCAGCAAAATAGATGTGGAACAGTCATTGGGAAATATCCCTTATTAAATTTAAAAATTATGAACTTTAAATACGCATATTTTACGATTATTCTCGGTACTTTATGTACACTGAATTCCTGTTCGGATAAAAAGCAACAACCGCAAGGACCGCCACCCGCAGTGCCTGTAACTATTGCTACCGTTACTTCTACGAATGCGGTGTATTATGATCAGTTCCCGGGAACGATCAATGCATTGGATCAAATCACACTGACATCACAGGTAAGTGGCTACATCACCGGCATTTATTTTAAAGACGGGGAACAGGTGAGAAAAGGACAGCGCCTTTATTCCATTGATGCGCAAATTTATAAAGCAAATTATGACCAGGCTATTGCCAATTTACAAGTGCAGGAAGCCAACCTGGTGAAGGCACAAAAAGATGCTGACCGCTATAATGAACTGGCAAAGCATGATGCCATTGCACAGCAACAAGTGGATTATGCAAATGCTGCTTTGAATGTTACGCAAAAACAAGTAGCTGCTGCAAAAGCAAATGTGGCCAGCCTGAATTCAAATGTGCAGTTTGCCAATATTTATGCACCTTTCACAGGAACAATTGGTATTTCGCAGGTAAAAAAAGGCACAGCAGTTGTTGCTGGTCAAACTATTTTAAATACAGTTTCCACCAACAATCCAATTGCAGTTGATTTTACAATTGATCAAAAAAATATTTACCGTTTTGCGGAATTGCAACAAAATAAAAACAACCAAAAAGATTCCACTTTTACCATTGCATTTGGAGACCAGGTTTATCCACTTCCTGGAAATATTAGTTTTATTGACCGAGCCGTTGATCCGCAAACAGGAACGATCAAAGTACGGTTGACTTTTACCAATGATAAAGACATGTTGAAACCCGGTATGAATACAACTGTGCGTGTAAAAAATACGGCATCAAAAAATGCAACCATGATTCCACACATTGCAGTGACCGAACAATTGGGTGAATTATATGTGTATATTATTGGTGATAGTTCAAAAGTGCATCAACAAAAAATAGAGATAGGCACACAGATAGGAGATAATGTAATTGTAAAAGATGGTTTGAAAGAAGGCCAGCAAATTGTGGTGCAGGGAATTCAAAATTTGCACGAGGGAACGGTGGTAAAAATTGATACGGCCGGCAAAAATTAAACCATTGAATTAATCATTAAAAATGATCGCAGAAACTTTTATACGACGCCCGGTAACGGCAATTGTTATATCCATCGTGATTGTACTCGTGGGAATTATTTCCATGACCAATTTACCTGTAGCACAGTATCCCGATATTTCCCCGCCAACCGTTTCTGTCTCTGCAAATTTTATCGGTGCAGATGCACAAACCGTTGAAGAAACTACGACCACGCCTTTAGAAACACAGATCAATGGAAGTCCCGGTATGACCTACATCACGGGCAATAGTTCTTCCAGCGGACAAAGTTCTATCACAGCAACTTTTGATGTAGGAACGAATATTGACATTGCTGCATTGGATGTTCAAAACCGCGTAAGTGTTGCGCTGCCTCGTTTACCCGATGTTGTAAAAAGATTGGGCGTAACGGTGACCAAAAGAAATCCGAGTTTCATGGCGGTACTTGCGTTTTATTCGCCGAAGGGAACACATGATATAAAGTTCATTGATAATTATGTAAACATTTATATACAGGATGCATTGAAGCGGGTAAAAGGTGTGGGTGATATCAATTCTTTCGGAAATGATTTCAGCATGCGCATTTGGTTAGACCCTGAAAAGCTTGCAGCACTAAGCATTGCGCCTTCTGATATTACCGCAGCTATCAATGATCAGAACCTCCAGATCGCTGCGGGCACTTTAGGTGGTACGCCGCAACCGGGCAATCAATCTTTTGAATACAGTGTATTGACCAATAGCAGGCTGAATACCGTTGATCAGTTTAAAAATATTATTATAAAAATAAATCCCGCAACAGGAAATATTGTTTACCTGAAAGATGTGGCGCGTGTTGAATTAGGACAATTTTCTTACTCGCATAATTCCATGGTTAATGGAAAACCTGCATCATTCATGCTGGTGTACCAGGCACCCAATGCCAATGCTATCGAAACGTATGCAGGCGTAACCAAAGCATTGGAAGAATTGAAAAAAACATTTCCCAGTGATTTAGATTATCTCATTCCTTCGGAAACAGTTTCGGTTGTAAAAACTTCGATCAGTGAAGTTGTCGTCACATTGCTGGAAGCTTTGACTTTAGTAGTATTGGTGGTATATTTATTTTTGCAAAACTGGCGCGCAACATTCATTCCTCTGTTAGCAATTCCGGTGTCATTGATTGGAACATTTATATTTTTTGTACCCTTTGGCTTTACCATTAATACACTTACACTGTTTGCATTTGTGCTCGCCATTGGTATTGTGGTGGATGATGCGATCATTGTAGTAGAAGCAGTTCAACATAATATTGATCATTATAATTTATCGCCCAAAGAAGCTACACGCAAAGCGATGAAAGATATTTCTGGGCCTGTAATTGCTATCGCATTGATATTGGCTTCTGTATTTATTCCTGTAGGATTTATTCCCGGGATTGTCGGCAGATTATACCAGCAGTTTGCGATTACTATTGCGGTCTCCGTAATTATTTCCGCATTTGTTGCATTATCATTAACGCCTGCATTATGTACATTAATGCTGAAACATTCAGAAGATGAAAAAGCAAAAAAAGGTTTATTGGGAAAATTCTTTGAATCATTTAATAATGGATTTCGAAAAGTAAATGCATCCTACACAAGAGGCGTTGCCATGTGGATACGAAAATCGCCGGTCGTTATTATTATGCTGGTAGTAATGTTTGTAGGTTTATTTTTTCTGTTTAAAGCAAAGCCAACCGGCTTCATTCCAACAGAAGATGAAGGCCGTTTATATGTAACGTATGAAATGCCGGAAGCCGCTTCTACGACCAGGAGTATTGCTATGCTCGATCAGATTTCTGATTCCTTGCAAACGATCCCGGAAATAAGTGTGGTGGGCGGTTTGGCCGGATTCAACATCATCAGTTTTTCGAATAAACCCAATGTGGGAACCATGTTTGTAATGCTGAAACCCTGGGACGAAAGAAAGGGTGATGCACATACTGCACAAAGTGTAGTTGCAGCGATCATGAAGAAAACTTCAGGTATTAAAGAAGCGCGGGTGATGGCCATTTTACCACCGGCTGTACCCGGACTTGGACGTACTTCCGGTTTCACTTTTGAACTGCAACAAACCACGAGTACAGATAACATTGAAAAATTTACACAGGTCGCAAAAAACTTTATTGGAGAAGTAAATAAAAGGCCGGAGATCGGTGGTGCATATACTTTCTTCTCGGCCAACACACCGAGTTATAAAGTAAATGTGGACCGTGAAAAAGCAAAGCAACTGGATGTAGATGTTTCAAGTATTTATTCCACATTATCAAATTATTTAGGAAGCAGTTATATCAATGATTTCACTCTATATGGACGAAATTTCCGGGTGGTGAGCCAGGCGGATAGCAGTTATCGTTCTTCGCTTGCAGAAATAGGAAAATATTATGTACGCAATGGGATGGGCAATATGATTCCATTAAGTTCATTGATCACAACAGAATTAATTGAAAGTCCCAGTTTGATTTCGCATTATAATATTTATCGTTCGATAGAAATAAATGGTACATCCAAACAAGGGTTTAGTAGCGGACAAGCATTGGAAGCATTAAAAGAAACCGCGACAAAATATTTACCCGCTGGTTATGGTTATGAATTTTCAGGAATGAGCGCTGAAGAAATAAATGCCGGAAATAAAACCGGGATGATCTTCGCTATTTCTATCATCTTCGTATTTCTTTTTCTTGCCGCATTATATGAAAGTTGGTCTGTACCATTTTCTGTTTTATTAGCAGTACCAATTGGTGCATTGGGATCTATTATTGCGCTCATATTTTTACCCAACTTAACCAATAATATTTATGCGCAAATTGGTTTGATCACACTCATCGGACTCGCCGCAAAGAATGCCATATTAATTGTAGAGTTCGCCAAAGAAAGAGTGGATAGTGGCGTGGATTTAATGAAGGCAACGATCGCTGCGGTACGATTGCGGTTACGTCCAATTCTCATGACATCTTTCGCATTTATATTAGGCGTATTACCATTGGCATTTGCAACCGGCGCAGCTTCTGAATCACGTAAAACCATTGGCTGGACTGTATGTGGTGGTATGCTCGCAGCAACATCACTGGCTATTTTTGTCGTACCTGTTTTGTATGTGCTCATCACAAGAGCAGCTTATGGAAAGAAAAAATTAGCCGAATTAAAAGCGGGTTATAAGCCGGAGGAGCATGAGGAGTATGAGGAAGATTGAGGGTGATTAAATTTTTTTATTGAATCATAATATAGGATTGTATTTACGAAAGATATAATTTTTAAATATTTGCTTCGCATAAGTGAAATAACTAATTGGTAATAAATAGTACAATTTTTTTGGGGGAATGAATTTGTTCGTACTTTGGGTAATGCAAATGTTAACAGTCACCTAATTGCGACATCCTAAAAAAAAATAACTCTCGGAAATGAATGACTTGATTTCACCAAAATATCAGATGAAGCTTATTAAGTCAGTTAGTGACGCTATTTGGGCAGAATTTCCTTCTTATGAACAAGTTAGATATTACCTTGAAAAATGGCACGAAGACAATTACGAGCCAAATGGTTTCAATAATGATTATTGGCAAAACTTTAAAATAGTTGAAAAGGAAAATAGAAAGGTCGACATGCTTGCCACACTAAATTCTATGGACGCAACAACACTGCTAAAAGTGGCTATTGATATAGGAGTAGACACGCCTGACTTCATTCCCTCAATTCCTACTTTCAAAAATGAACTTAAATCCGAATATAAGACTGCTTACCTCACATTTTCAAAAGCGTACAAGCAAATTGAGACTGACCCAAGCATAGCTGTTGGACTTGCGAATTCTGCACTCGAAAGCATCATAAAGGAAATTTTGAAAGATGAAAGAATTTCAAGCAAAATAACGGGCGGTGAAACTCTCTATAAATTAACATCGATAATTTTAAAGGAGTTTAATTTGACAAATGATGAACATCCAAAAGAAATTAAAACTATTGGAAGTTCCCTTTTGGCTATCAACCAAACTATTGAGAAATTAAGAAGCGAAAAAACAGATTTTCATGGCAAAACAAAAGACGATTATTTAATCAATGACACTGTTTACACCTATTTTATAATCAATACCGTGGCTACAGTCGGACTTTTTCTTAACTCATATTACAAAACAAAATTTCCGAAGCCTACGAAAGTAATTCAAGAAATTGATGACTTACCATTTTGAAACAGAAGGGCGAACCGTTAACATTCGCATTGGCAATAGCTGCGCATGAAATATATTTCATCAACTTTTTGTTCGCTATTGGGCCAGTTAGTTATCGGGAATACAAGATGAAAATTCTTGGATGAACTAAGAATCATAATCTCAACTATTTGGTCGTTTACTGTACTTTTGTTCAGGTTGAAAATTCATTGAATGCCTAGCCAATCCCAATGAGTAAAGGTTGTAACTTACAATAACATCCCTCTAAAAATTATTCGTCAATGAACAATGACATTTTAGACTTAAAAAAGTTAGACAAAGTTTTCCCACATCTACATGATGTTGGAAGCTTCAACCTTTCTTATTGTATCCCTTCCGACATTGAATTTAAAGATAACGGGTACAGCCGTATAGACGCATCCAAAGTCGCAAGTCTTTTGACAAAATATGGTTATGCTATTGTACAAAACAACAATTTTATTACCTACTATGCGGAACTCACTCCTAAAGGACGTGATGCAAAATCTGCTGGTGGACATTTTGCATATTTGAAAAAAGTTACAGATAAAGAACATCTTGAAAAAGAAACATCCAAATATGATTTCCTGCAAAAGAAATTTATTTATAAAGCGCGTTATTTGCCTTACATAATTTCAACAATTGCTATAATTTTTTCAGCGCTGGCATATTTTAAACCAACTGATAAGCAATTAAATGAGCCATCAACGACAATTTCTACAAAAGATTCAACAAAAACAAAAGCCGAAAGTGTAACATTGCCTCAAATGGACACGACTATGAAAACAAAAGATAATTTACGAAATCAATAATTTTTAATGAAGGATATTCGCACCCTCTGGACGATGCGATTTATAAAATATTTTTAAAAAAACAAACATTCAATATTTTGCGCATCGTCCGCTTTGACTAAACAATGCTACAGTCCAAACTTTAAAAGTAGAAATAAATATGCGAAGAACCGTTTTGATGATCATTATAATTATTGGATTCATTATATCTGCAATAGTTTCTTCATTACAGCCAATACTAAAGATTGTTTTAATTTGTGGAGGGTTGTTTCTCATGCATTCCATTTATATTAAATTATATTTTAACAGCAATAAATTCAAAAATATTAAAAATAGTATTGATGAATATACAAAAAACTGCAATGAATTAAATCATCATGTTCAAGAATTAAAATGTTCATACATAAATATAAAATCGCATGATTATGGAGATAGCTATATGTATGATAATAGTAATTACAATTTTAAAAGGAAAGAATGGAGTAAGAATATTAAAAATAGTCAAGTACATAACTGTACTGCGATTGTCTGTAAAAATGCGAATAATCAACCATTTAAGTATCTTTGTAAATACTTTGATATTAAAATAACTGAAGAAACATTATCAAATTTTGAAAGTGTACTAAATAATTTTGCTGCTGCTGAACAAGGAAAAATATTGTTACAAAGAGAAAGAGATTTAATACTTAATAATATAAAGTATAATATTCCATCAATAATATACTCTTTTAGTAAAAATAAATTAATTGAGAAATTAGGGTTTGAAATGATAGATTTAAGTGACTTATACTTTCCAGAATATATATTCCAATATGTATCAGCAGGTGGAAATAGTTCTGCAAAATGTGATATAAAATTAAATATAGAAAATTTAAATAAGTTTGTTTTTTATTTGAACGACTTGATAAAATTCAAAAATAGCATTGAAGGACAAAGAGCATTAATGACATCGTTTTTACGAGAGAAAATTAAAGTCAGGGATAAATATACTTGTCAAAATTGTGGTATATCAATTAATAATGCGGAAAATTTATTACTAGAAATAGACCATATTATTCCACTTTCAAAAGGAGGTATTACATCAGAGGAAAACTTACAAACTTTATGTTGGAAGTGTAACCGTTCAAAAGGGTCAAAACTCGAATATAGGTGAATAGTTGTAGTGGAGAATCGAAGCTTTGTTGAGACTTTTCTACACCCCAAATTTCTACTATGAATAATAAAAACAAAATTAAAGCAGGTTTAATTTTTGGGATTTTAATGGCAACATTTTATATCCTGCGGTAAGTGGCTGACTTTTTCATACAAGTTTAAAAAAGATTTTTTAATTTAAATTTTAAATAAACAACAATGAAGAAGTCAAGATTCTCAGAAGAGCAAGTGCTGGCGATCCTCAAAGAGCAGGATAGCGGCGCAAAGGTGGCAGATATTTGCCGCAAGCATGGCATTACAGATGCCACATTTCACAATTGGAAGAATAAGTATAGCGGGATGAGTACACAAGAGCTGTCTCGTTTACGGAACCTGGAACACGAGAATAGCCGTCTGAAACGAGCAGTAGCAGATCTCACACTTGACAATCAAATATTAAAGGATGTCAATTCAAAAAAATGGTGAGGCCCGCGGATCGGGAGCAATGTGTAAGTTATGTTGTAAAGCAATATTCAATTTCACATTCCCGGGCCTGTAACCTTTTTAATTGCTCCAGAAGTACAAAATATTATATGAAAAAAATGCCTGTAAAAGATGAACCAGTGGACACAGCTATCAAAAGCGTAATAGGTACAACCCAACGCGGGCGAAAAAAAGTAATCACAATGGTACAGCGAATACACCCGGAATTTAGTAGCAGTAAAATAAGGCGCGTCTATGAACAAAACGATTATGCATTGTATAGAAAACCAACAAAAAAAAGATACCAAATTTCCGCTAATCCTGCGTCTGTTCCATTAAAAGAAAATTGTGAGTGGGCAATAGATTTTATGCATGATACACTTGAAAGTGGCCGTCAGATAAGGTCTTTAAACATCATTGATCCTTTTAACAGGATGTGCAAAGGCATGTTTATTAATTTTTCTATGCCAGCCAGCCGTGTTATAATAATGATGGAAAGAGCCATTGAGCGTTATGGCAAACCAGCATCTATAAGAACGGATAATGGCCCTGAATTCATTTCAAAAAGATTTCAATTATGGATGAAAGGAAATGAAATAAAATGGTTAAGAATCAGGAAAGGAAGCCCGCAGGAAAATTGTTTTATAGAACGTTTTAATCGCACGGCAAGAGAGGATTTATTTGATGCTAATATTTTTTTGAATTTAGAAAATGCGAATGAAAAAGCGAGTGAATTTAAAGATGAATATAATCAGGTAAGGCCGCATGAATCATTAAATAATAAAACACCTTTAGAATATGCAGCATAGGTTTTTTTCAGGTATATGCCCTCAAAAATACAATGAGCAGATGCAATGCACACCTGCTCATGACTGTATTTCGTCGGGTGAATCTATTCCTGGTGAGTTGCTCCTCAGCAGAGCTCACTTCCGCTT
>JBBSPS010000078.1:0-16272 GCA_038258655.1 Bacteroidia bacterium | reverse complement strand
TTTAATTATCGTAGTATTTTATTTTTTTATGATTCGTCCTCAATTAAAAAAATCAAAAGAACAAAAAAAGTTCCGTGAAAATATTAAGAAAGGCGATAAAATAGTTACTATTGGTGGGATTCACGGAAAAATTGTTGACGTAAACGATACAACATATATTGTTGAAGTAGAAGGTGGCAATAAACTTAGAATTGAAAAAAGCGCTGTATCAATGGATTCAACAACATTGATCGGTTCAGAACAGAAATAAAAATAAACATTATGCCAAATAGCGTTGAGTGAAATATATAACTCAACGCTATTTTTTTGTTAATGTGTTTATTAAATTTGTTTTGGAATTAATGCTATTAAATTTTTTGCATCTTTTGAAATATACATTATTTAATAAAACGACTACTTCAAATGAAAAAGAAGGCATCCATCTTAACAGGCGGGTAATTACCTTTTTGATTTGTGTATTGATGGCCATATTTTTTTGGCTAATGATGTCGCTTTCAAAAGAATATAACATTAGTATCAACTTTCCTGTGAAGTATATAAATCTGCCTGAAGATAAAGTACTTGCAAATCAGCTACCTCAATTCATTGACATAGACATTAAAGCCAATGGTTTTAATTTATTAGTGTATAAATTGAAACGGCGTTATGAAACTATCTTAATAGATATTAAAGATTCAAAGCCGTTACCTTTACAAAATCATTATTATTTACACACTAGTTTCAGGATTGATAAAATTACTTCGCAATTCAGAAATAAGATTGAAATTTTAAAGATCAATCCAGACACGCTATTTTTTAATTTTAATAAAAAAATTACTAAAACAGTTCCTGTTAGGCCTAACCTTCATATTGCTTTTGGTAATCATTACCAACAAGCGGATTCTATTCAGCTAACTCCTTCGTATATAGCAATTTCGGGAGCTGTTGATGTTATTGACAAGATCAATTATGTAGAAACTGTGCCGATGAATTTAAAAAATGTTACAAAATCTATTTCATTTGATCTGTCAATTTTAAAAACTACTGATTTGAAATTTGTTGATTTGTCTCGACCATTTGTACATGTAATTATAAATGTTAAAAAATATACCGAAGCAAGTATAGAGCTGCCAATTAAAGTAAAAAATTTACCTGCCAATTATAGTTTAAAAATTTTTCCTGATAAAGTTTCTGTAAAATACAATGTTGCTTTTGACGATTACGAAAAGATCAATACATTGCAATTCAGCGCTATTGTCGATTATTTCAAAATAGAACAAGGAAATAATAAACTAAAAGTGCAATTAATAAAATATCCTTCGGGAATTAGATCGATAAAATTGAATACTGAAAAGGTGGAATATATTATAAGAAAATAAAATTTGATTCGTACTTCGACTACGCTTAGTATGACAAAGGTGAGTTGTTCAGTCTGAGCGTAGTCTAAGACATTTGCGTTAAATTAGTTAGAAAATGATAAAAATTGGCATTACGGGAGGAATTGGAAGCGGCAAAAGTACTGCATGTGCGATATTTGAATTGCTTGATGTTCCCGTGTATTACGCTGATGATGAAGCAAAAAAAATATTAGAAATAGATCAAACTGTAAAAAAAAGTGTAATAAAATTATTTGGTAGAGACATATTGAATGAGCAAGAGAGGCTTGACAGAAAAAAAATATCAGCGATTGTATTTAAAGATGATAAAAAATTAGAACAGCTTAATTCTATTATACACCCTGCAATTGCTATGCATTTCACGAATTGGCTCAAAGAATATTCTTCTCATAAATACATTTTAAAAGAAGCCGCCATTTTATTTGAAAGCGATGCGTATAAACAAGTGGATAAAGCAATTGTGGTGGTGGCACCGTTAGAATTAAGAATAAAACGTGCAATGCAACGAGATAATATTTCTCCTGAACAAGTGAAAGAACGTATGAAATATCAAATAAGTGATGAAGAAAAAATAAAACGCTCCCAGTTTGTAATCCATAATGATGAACAGCAGTTATTGATTCCACAAGTTATTGCTATACATGAACAATTATCGAAATGAAATTTTTTTCCGTAGATCAAATTCGTGAGGCTGATAAATACACAATAGATAAGGAACCAATCGTCTCTATTGAGCTCATGGAGCGTGCTGCAATGGCTTGTGTCAATTGGATCGTTGAAAAGTTTGATGTACAAACTGAGTTTAAAATAATTTGTGGAACAGGAAATAATGGTGGTGACGGTTTAGCGATCGCAAGGCTTTTAATTGAACGAAAGTATAGCGTACACGTAGTTGTTATCAATCATTCTGATAAACGCTCTCCTGACTTTATTGCTAATTATGATAAATTAAAATCAAAGAATACTATTATTGAAATAGATTCGATAGCATCTTTTAAAGACAAATTTCAACTAGTAGGTACTAGCTCTCTATCCCTGGGAGAGGGGAGGGCTGAGGTATTAATTGATGCGATCTTAGGTTCCGGCCTAAATAAGCCTGTTGATGGTTTGTTTGCTGATTGCATTAAATTTATTAACCAACATTCACTTACTGTTATTTCAATCGATTTACCTTCTGGTTTATTTTGCGATGAATTAAATAGCAAAACAGATGGTATTATAAATGCAACATATACACTTACCTTTCAATTTCCGAAAATCTCTTTTATGTTTACTGAAAATGCTAACTACATTGGCGCATTCAGTGTGTTAAATATTGGATTACATCCAGATTATATTGCTATCACATCCACAAAAAATTATTTTACAACTACAAATGATATTAAACTTTTTCTGAAAAAACGTAGCAAAATTGCACATAAAGGGGATTTCGGACATGCGCTTTTAATAGCTGGCAGCTATGGAAAAATGGGCGCAGCTGTACTTTCTTCTAAGGCTTGCATGCAAAGTGGAGTAGGGCTGCTAACTGTTTACATTCCAAAATGCGGATACACAATTTTACAAACTACTATTCCTGAAGCAATGGTAGATGTTGATTCTGAGGAAAATTATATTTCAGATAATATTAAAATAGGAAACTATAACGCTATTGGAATTGGTCCGGGTATTGGAACTGAAAAACAAACGCAAAATGTTTTAAAGCTATTAATACAAAATAGTTCTGCACCGCTTGTGTTTGATGCTGATGCCATAAATATACTTTCAGAAAATAAAACATGGCTTTCATTCATTCCAGCCAAAAGTATTTTTACTCCTCATCCAAAAGAGTTTGAACGACTTGTAGGAAAGTCAGAAAATAGTATGGAACGTTTACAACTACAACGAGATTTTTCTTTGAAATATAAATCCTATGTAGTTTTAAAAGGTGCTCATACCGCTATTTCTTGTCCGGATGGAAATGTTTTTTTTAATTCTACAGGTAACCCTGGTATGGCAACAGGCGGTAGTGGCGATGTTCTTACAGGTATTATTACCTCATTATTAGCACAAGGTTATACATCTCAACAGGCTTGTGTTTTAGGAGTTTATTTACACGGCTTAGCCGGTGATTTTGCTGCACATAAAAAAACGGAAGAGGGTATGATAGCCTCTGATATAATTGAGAATTTAAATGAAGCGTTTAAATTTTTGAGAGAATAATTATCACAAAAAAAGAGATTGTCTTTTTGGGACAATCTCTTTTCATTTCACTAAAAATGTTTTTTAATCGATTACAACTTTCTTCGTCAATACTTGTTTATTACTAA
This sequence comes from Bacteroidia bacterium, assembly GCA_038258655.1. Classification (GTDB taxonomy): domain Bacteria; phylum Bacteroidota; class Bacteroidia; order 2-12-FULL-35-15; family 2-12-FULL-35-15; genus 2-12-FULL-35-15. The sequence continues at coordinate 12,590 of JBBSPS010000078.1, read as the reverse complement.
TTATTTGTAGCAAATAAATACCTTTCGCATAATTACTTACATCAAGCGTATGTTGATATTGACCATTAAACCCTTCAATATTTTCACTAAAAAGTACTTGACCATTGATGTTCGTTAATTTTATATCAAAAGACTTAGCGTTTAAATTAGTATAGAATAAATTAAGTTGATCTTTTGTAGGGTTTGGATAAACCAATAGATTATTAGATAAATCATAACTTACTATTCCTGTTACATTAGTAACAACAACATCTATCACAAATCTTCCGAAAGTATTTCCTTCAGTTGTTGTACCACCAGCAAGACCAGCTGTATAGTAAGCGCCGCTTCTTCCGGGGGTAACTTCTGTTTGTGTTCCTACAGGATAGTAACCGGGTGTACCTGCAATTTGTGCAAGACCTGCATAAAAAGCCGCACCAGTAACAGTAGGTGGAACTTTAATAGCAAAGGAATGATATTTATTCAAGTCACCTGCAACAAGAACTAATGTATCAGACGTTCCGATAATTGTTCCGGCTGCATTTAACAACACTGCCAACACTTTTTTTCCTGTAGTAGCTGGATTATTAGCTACAAAAATGTTCACACTATTTATGGTAGCACTACCCGTTACTATGTATTTATTTAAGATGAGCCCCCCTCCGGTATTATATCCTATGCTACCTGTCACAGCTGATGTATCTGCATAGCTGTAGGTATTTGAATTTACATCCTGTCTGTAACTTAAAGAGTTATTAGTATTATTGCCGTCAGCAGGAATAGTTACAGTAACAGTATTTATCCCGATGGTAGCAGGAGAATACGCTGTAAAACTTACATCCATTGAACCACTTGCAGGGATGGTAACATTTTGAGTATTAGTAAATGTATTAGCACCACTTACATTTAATGTAGCAACTAAAGTAGCGGAGCTGCAATTATTATTATTAACCAAGCGTGCTGTAACAATATGAGGAACACCTAATCCAACAGGAAGCTTTCCTAATGCAAATACCGCCGTTACGGCAACATCATTTGTTGTTATAGAAGGAACAAATCTAAATGTTCTACCAACATCCGGTAGAAAACTGTTTTTGTTATTGAAAGAATTTAAAGTATAATTACTGTTTAAAAAAGTAGCTGCACCCCAAGCTGTTCCTGAGGTTTTAGTAGCTACAATGGTTGTTGTATTTACTTTTAAACCAAGTATAGCGGATTCAAATGCAGCAGCATTTGCAGCAGGTACCCATGTTCCATAAACGAATTCTATCTTATTGGATGTTTCGTATAATTTGATTTGGAATTCAATGCTGTTATATTGTCTTGTTGTAGGAGTCAGTTTATCTATCAGATTTTTAAACTGAATGGTAGTTATACGTGATCCTGCTGCGCCTGTTGTGTAAACACGATATTCAGCTCCTGTAGTATCTTTTAAATCACGGTTAAAAGGTGAAATAATATTTACATCAGCGGTGTCAGTACTATTAAATGGCCCACCTGTTATTCCTGTTGCAGTAGTAAAAAATAAATTAGGTGCGGATGGATTTGCACTTCCTAATTTAATGAAACCATTTGTGTTTAAAACAAATTGAGTGAATGTAGTGCATCCGTAGCTAAAAGTAAATCCAATTGGCTGAGCTGCAGAATTAGCGTCATCAAAGTTGGCAGTGGTGATAATCGTTCCGTTAGTGCCTAAGTCTGTATAAGTTCCTGCTGTATCTTTTGCATTTGCAATAAGATAAGTTAACTGCCCATACGAACTGGTAAAAGCCAGCGTAAGGACTAACGTTGAAATAATAAGTAATTTTTTTTTCATTTGTTAAGGTTTTAGTGAATAAATAATAAGGTTTTGTTATTTTTTAATGACGGGCAGTAAATGTAATTACCTGCGTTAACAAATCCACTTATAAACTGTTAAATTTTATTAATTTTTTCATTGCTGTAAGGTCATATACTTGGAATTCGATCGGCAGTATAAAATGTCATTTTATACTACCTGTCTTCTGAATAAAGGTTAGCGTAGTCGAAATATTTACTATTAAGGAGTTTTTAAATATGCAAAGCTCTTTTTCCGGTAGCATCTAAACAAGCTTCTTTAATTGCTTCTGTAAATGTAGGGTGAGCATGGCTCATACGAGCAATATCCTCAGCACTCGCACGATATTCCATTGCAACAACTGCTTCCGCGATCATATCAGCAGCACGAGGGCCAATGATATGTACACCTAAAATTTCATCTGTAGCGTCATCAGCTAATACTTTTACAAATCCATCCAGATCCATAGATGCACGAGCTCTTCCACTTGCTTTGAAAGGGAATGCACCTACTTTATATTTTTTGTCTTGTTCTTTTAATTGTTCTTCGGTAAAGCCAACAGATGCAACTTCCGGCCAAGTATAAACAACTCCGGGAATTAAAGTATAATTGATATGTGGTTTTTGCCCAGCAATTGTTTCCGCAACAAACACACCTTCTTCTTCCGCTTTGTGAGCAAGCATTGCGCCTTTCACCACGTCACCAATCGCATAAATACCTAAAACATTTGTTTCTAAATGATTATCCGTTTCAATTCTGCCACGGTTATCCACTTTAACCCCTGCTTTATCTAAACCTAATTTATCGGTATATGCTTTTCGTCCAACAGAAACTAGACAGTAATCACCTTTAAATTCTACTTTTTCATTTTTTGAATTTACGGCGGTTATTGTTACTTCGTTTTTTATAGAGGATACACTTATTACTTTATGATTAAAATAAAATTCGAACCCTTCTTTTTTCAACACCTTTTGTAATTCTTTTCCCAAAGCTTTATCCATTGTACCAATAAGTGAATCAGTAAATTCAACTACCGAAATTTTTGCCCCCAGTCGTGCATACACCGAACCTAATTCCAAACCGATAACACCACCGCCAATAATCACGATATGTTTAGGGACTTCCGTTAAATTTAACGCTTCGGTAGAAGTTATAATTCGTTTTTTATCAATTTCAATTCCCGGTAATGATGATGGTTTTGATCCGGTAGCAATAATAGTTTTAGCAGATTCAATTTGTGTTTTCTTTTTTCCATCAGTGCTTTCGATCTCAATAATGTTTTTATTTATAAATGATCCATGCCCGGTAAAAACAGTGATCTTATTTTTTTTCATTAAAAAGTTAATACCATCGCAAGTTTGTTTTACTACGTCATTTTTACGTTTTATCATTTGCGCCAAATTCACTTTTATATCTTTCACGTCAATACCATGTTCTTTAAAAGTGTGAGTAGCGTTGTGATAATGTTCAGAAGAATCCAATAATGCTTTTGAAGGAATGCATCCTACATTCAAACATGTTCCGCCTAAAGTAGTATAGCGTTCAATAATAGCGGTTTTCATTCCTAGCTGCGCGCAACGTATTGCGGCAACATATCCGCCGGGTCCAGAACCAATAACAGTAACATCAAATTTTTCCATTGTAAAGTATATAGTTTTAGTAATTAGTCTTAGAATAAGTAAAATTACACTTTTTAAATAATCATAAATGATATTCCTATTTCCTATATTTGCTTTATGGAATTATATTTTGATTTTAAAGAAATAGCAAGTATCACAATGATACTATTTGCAGTGATTGATGTGATAGGTTCATTACCTGTACTGCTTGATTTGCAAAGCAAATTGGGTGCTATACAATCAGGAAAAGCAACCATTGTTTCCGGAGTTATAATGATTGTATTTATGTTCCTTGGAGAATCTATTCTTGCATTGATAGGAATTGATGTAAGCTCATTTGCTATTGCAGGCTCCTTCATTATTTTCTTTCTTGCGATGGAAATGGTATTGGGAATAAAATTCTATAAAGAAGATACAGCCGCTACCGCATCTATTGTTCCAATTGCATTTCCACTTATTGCTGGTACTGGAACACTAACTACTTTATTGTCTCTTCGTGCGGAATATCGCATGGAAAATATTATTGTTTCTATTTTAGCTAATCTTATTGTAGTTTATGTCGTTTTACGAAACACGTATCGGTTGGAAAAAATTTTAGGGCCAGGAGGAATTAATATTCTACGAAAAGTATTTGGTGTTATTTTACTTGCCATTGCTGTAAAACTTTTCAGAACAAACGCCGGCTTATGATTATAATATATACAGATGGCGCATCACGCGGAAACCCCGGACCCGGTGGTTATGGAGTAGTGATGATCTATGGAACCTTACGTAAGGAACTTTCAGAAGGATTTCGTTTAACTACCAATAACCGTATGGAATTAATGAGTGTGATTGTTGGATTGGAAACATTAAAAAAAGAGGGTTCTCCTGTTACCATCTATTCCGATTCAAAATATGTGGTAGATGCTGTTGAACAAAAATGGGTGGTTGGCTGGGAGAAAAAGAATTTTAAGGATAAAAAAAATGAGGATCTCTGGATGCGATTCCTGAAAATTTTCAGAAAACACAAAGTGAAATTTGTTTGGGTAAAAGGCCATCATACCAATAAAGAAAATAACCGCTGTGACGAATTAGCTGTTGAAGCTGCACAGGGAGGTGGTTTGAAAACTGATACCGGCTATGAACGAAATCTTTCTTCTGCAAAAGGAATGTTATAAATATGGATTTCGAATTACAACCAACTATTGAAAATGATCTTATTAAGATATCGCCACTTAAAGAGGCTGATTTTGAAATACTTTATAAAATAGCTTCTGATCCATTAATTTGGGAACAACATCCTAATAAAGATCGATATCAAAGAGAAGTGTTTAAAACATTTTTTAAAGGTGCGATTGAATCCGGCGGTGCATTTCTTGTTTTTAATAATAAAGAGGAACCTATTGGAAGTTCAAGATTTTACGAGTTCAACAAAGATGAAAAGTCTGTTTTAATTGGTTATACTTTTATAGCAAAAGATCATTGGGGCAAAGGATATAATATAGCGTTAAAGTCATTAATGTTAGAGCATGACTCATTGCTCTCTACCAACAATGTTAATATTTTTTGGATTATATGGTTTTTACAGAATCCCACAAGATTATAAAATAACTAAAATACCTTCAAATAAAACAATTTTAGAGAAGACTGCAATAATAAAAAAATATCTTCAAGACATGAAAATACTTGAAGAGACGCTTGAAGTAAATTATTTCCAAATCAGATATACGAACAAATTCTTTAATCTTATAGACATGTTTGTTTTTTTTGACAATAATAATTTTTTTATTAATGTAAGGCAAAAAGCAAATAATGGATATCTTGACTTCGGAACAGGAAAAAGGGCTACCAGAAGGATTATTAAATATATAAACACCACTAGCCAGTAGCATTCATAATAGAGAAGTTTTATAATCCTTATATAAACTACGTCTGTATAACTCCAACATTATACGCTTTAGTAACAGGAGCATTATTCGCAGCTTCTATTCCCATAGAAATCCATTTACGAGTATCAATAGGATTAATAATTGCATCAATCCATAAACGTGCTGCTGCATAATATGGCGTAGTCTGACTATCATATTTATCTTTTGTTTTATTATACAGTTCCGCTTCTTTTTCAGGAGTGATCACTTCGCCTTTTGCTTTTAAAGAAGCTACTTCAATTTGTACAATCACTTTCGCAGCCTGCGCACCACCCATTACAGCAATTTGTGCTGTAGGCCAACCAACGATCAAACGTGGGTCATACGCTTTTCCACACATCGCATAATTCCCCGCGCCGTACGAATTACCAATGATCACAGTAAATTTAGGGACTACAGAATTAGCCATTGCGTTTACCATTTTAGCGCCATCTTTAATAATGCCACCATGTTCTGAACGTGAGCCAACCATAAAGCCGGTAACATCCTGTAAAAAAACTAATGGAATTTTTTTCTGATTGCAATTCATAATAAAACGAGCGGATTTGTCAGCACTATCGCTATAAATTACACCACCAAATTGCATTTCCCCTTTTTTGCTTTTCACCACTTTACGTTGATTAGCAATAATGCCAACGCTCCAGCCATCAATACGTGCAAGCCCACACAAAATACTTTGTCCATAACCTTCTTTGTATTCTTCAAAATCAGAATCATCTACTAAGCATGCAATTATATCACGCATGTCGTATTGTTTGTCGCGTGCGTCAGGAATTATTCCTAACATTTCTTTTTCATCTTTCTTTGGCAACGTTGCTTCAGCGCGATTAAATCCTGCTTTATCAAAATGCCCCACCTTGCTCATGATATTGCGTATACGATCCAAACAATCTTTATCATCTTTACATTTATAATCAGTAACACCCGATATTTCGCAATGCGTAGTGGCTCCACCTAATGTTTCATTGTCGATGGTTTCACCGATCGCAGCTTTCACTAAATAGGATCCTGCTAAAAATATACTTCCTGTTTTATCAACGATCATTGCTTCATCACTCATGATGGGAAGGTAAGCACCACCTGCAACACAGCTGCCCATCACAGCAGAAATTTGCAATATTCCCATTCCTGACATGATCGCATTGTTTCGAAAAATTCTACCGAAATGTTCTTTATCAGGAAAAATTTCATCTTGCAAAGGAAGATAAACTCCTGCGCTGTCCACCAGATAAATAATGGGTAAACGATTTTCCATTGAAATTTCCTGCGCCCTTAAATTTTTTTTTCCTGTTATCGGAAACCATGCGCCTGCTTTTACTGTAGCATCATTCGCAACAATAATGCATTGCCTGCCACTTAAATATCCTATAACAACAACAGTTCCGCCTGCAGGACAACCGCCATGCTCAGCATACATATCTTCACCCACAAAAGCTCCTATCTCAATGGTTTGTGAATCTTTATCGACAAGATATTCAATACGTTCACGAGCAGTCATTTTACCTTGCTCATGCAATTTTTCTATTCTACTTTTTCCCCCGCCTAAGTATATTTTCTCCAGCTTTTTTTCCATGAAGGAAATGAGCTGTTTCATTTTGTCTTCGTTCTTGTTGAATTCGATATCCATATAAGTTATAAGTTATGAATTATGAGTTATAAGTTCTGTGTTTGGAAGAAGTCAAATTTATGAGTTATAAGTTCTGTGTTTGAAGAAGTCAAATATAATAAGAAATAGGGTTTGTTGTAACTACTTCGCATTATCAAATAAAAGGGAACGCAGATAAATATGATAAACACAGGTTTTATAATTATTTGGAAATCATATTATATCATAATAATCCGCGTCATCTGCGTTCTATTTGACTTATGTGTGAGTAAAAGTGAGTTGATTAGAAATGCTCCAATGCTTTTGATCCCTGATTGAACAACAGATCCACAATACTTAAATTAGGAATAAAACCATGACGTGGTTCAAACACCTGCCAATAGGAAGTGGGAGTAAATTTTTTATCTGAATCTAAAGATACCTTAGGTGAAATAATTTCACGAAAATCATTTCCTTCAGGATATTCTTTTTTGTATTCTGATGAGAAAGTATAATTTATCTTCAGCTTTAAAAGCTGAAGTACCTTTTGCTGCAAAGCTTCATTTAAGTCAATTAAATAATCAAATTTTTTATCATGATAGAAAGGATGAAAATCGTCTTCATAATATTCAAAAAAGGGAGAACGTCTGTAGCTTGATTCCAATGAACGCCAGTGTATTTTTCTCCAATTATCCTCATACGATATTTTTAAATCCTTCATCGTTTGGCGATGATTACGTTTGACAAGCGGAATACTTAATGTTAATAAGCCATTGGGCGAATAAATATCGCAACGACTGCGATAGGTTTGTTTTGGAAAATGTTCAAAGTGTTCGATGATACAATCCGAACAATTTTTTAATTTGGAATAATATTGAATAGGAGCAAGGTAAGCAGAGGGGAGAATTGTTAATTGATTCATTTTACCTTGTAACAACTATTTTTTGAGTAACGGATGTTTGGTTATCGCCCGTTACACGAATAAAATAAATTCCGGAATAAAATTGTGAAATGTCAATTGTAGTTTGCAAACTGTTCGATAATTTTTGACTAAACACGTCTATTCCCAATGCATTGAATATTTTTAGTTCCGGTTTGTTAATATTTTGAAATGAAATAGTTAAGTTATCACTGGCTGGATTTGGATAAATTTGAAAATGAGTTTCAGATTCACCCGCATCTGCAATCCCCGTGGTGACATTACAAGTATAAGTGCTGGCGATGGTAATCGAATCTATATCAGCCCCCAGATTTTTGCCATCAGTCCCGAGGTTCTTATACGGGCTTGCAGAAGTGAGGTGATAATCTCCTCCCGCATAATTGACGAATCCTACTGCTGTAGTATTTGCAGGAAAATAATTACCGGAAGGAAAACCTGTTGATGAGCCACCGATGATGGCATTTGTTGTAACCTGCCAGTTCGGGTTGAAATAAGTAGCTAATGTTGTGTTCGCATTTGCCGTTCCGCTGCCGATAAATCCATAGACAGCAAAGGACACTATATTATTTTTAAATACAAAAAAATCAGTTTTTGGATTGCCATCCGAAACCATGTATGCATTTGTACAAAAGCCGGTATTATGATCGAATATTACATCTGTAGGCCCATTAAGCACTTGAAACATTCTGCCATCACCGCCTGTGCCAAGATTGGTTACATGCAATACATTGTTTTGGATTAATATACGGGATGTTCTTTGGCTTACATTAGGAGCATCATAACCTGACATATTTATCCCTTGCGCTACATTGTCAAAAATATTGAACCGGATACAAATATCTTGCACAACAGACCATGGTGCAGTGTTATTTTGATTGCGCGGGGTCAGCAGCAATGCGAATCCGGATTGTGCATTGGGCCAACAATTCTCGAAGTGATTCCCTTCTACCAACACACGCTGTGCGTTCTTAAATTCAAGCAAATTCTTTATATCCCATAATTGACTCATCCATGCAAGAGGTTTAAAAAAGTAATTGCATCTTATCTCAATATCGGATGCTACTGCATTAGGGATAGAAGGGTCAGAACCGCCAAATATTACATTTTCTCCCGCACCTTCCAGGTAATTATTCACTATTTTGATAGGGCCTGTAGTGCTATACGCTGCAAGTGCTTGGCTATCGGCACCATCTTCCTTACAATCGGAAACATACGAATCAATAACTGAAATGTATGCACCGTTCATCAATATACCCCTGCGGCTTCCGGCAGAAGAATCACCGTGAATGTAGCAGCGATCAAATATGAGGTTGTTAGGAAGGCTGGCTGCCGATGTTTCTCCTTTGCCAATATTTATTATATTATAAACGTAATTTCCGGTTACAGGCTTAAATTCAATGCCCACAAAGCGGTAGTGATGTGCATTAGTAGCGGTATTAATGGCACCTCCGCTACCTGCCACTACAACTAATTTAGGCATATTAGCAGCATCGGAACGGCCAACCCTTGTGCAGGGAGCGGGCAAGCTCGAATAAGCAGATGATATAATATATATCCATCCCGTTCCGGAGGTTTTGTTTGGCAGCGTAAAAGGGCCGGTATATGTTATTCCGGCTTGCAGTTGAATAATGTCACCCAAATTAGCAGTGTTTAAAGCAGCCTGAAAAGCAGTGCTTGTATTCACTATAATAAGTTGTCCCCCAGTTGGTGGATTGTATGTGGTTTGAATAAATATCTGTGGCAAAGCGGGATAGTTTGCAGCAGTGCCAGTAGCTATCAATATAACTTGAATAAAAACCAGTAGCCGGCTTTTTAATTTTCTGGACATGGACTGATCGTTAACAATTTTTTCCATTTTGAAGAAATTTATTTTTTTTATATAGATTCTACCTTTTTATCAAAAATAAATAAATATTTTTTCGATACCTGTTCTTTTAAACTTTTTTAGTTACCTAAATAACTAATGAACGAGTTTAAACCACCTATCCCATCGAATGCTTTTCCCTGCATCCGATTTATCAATCGACATTAAAACCATTACTGTTTTCCCGACGATATGATCTTCCGGAAGAAAACCCCAGAAACGCGAATCGGCAGAGTTGTGGCGATTGTCACCCATCATAAAAAAGTAATTCATTTTAAATGTATAATGTGTGCAGTATTTATTATTTATGAATATAGAATCATTACTTACACGCAATTCGTTTTTTTCGTAAACACTGATTATTCGCTCGTAAAGCGGAAGAGAATCTATTGTTAGTTTTACTGAGTCCCCTGCTTTGGGAATATAAATTGGCCCAAAAAAATCGACATTCCATAAAAAATGATCATTTTCCGGAAACAGGTAATCACAATATGTTCCCTTTTTATCAAGCAGGGGTTTGGCGCTTATTACATGAGGTGCTTTTTTTATTTTCTCTACATTATCAATATTCAATGTAAACCAATACTCTCCTTTATTTCGCATCCTGCCGCCTTCCGTAATTCCCGCTTTTTTTAGGGTGTCCGGATTTAACGTATCGGTATCGAGCAATACTTTATAATTAAATTGAAGTTTTTCATCCACATCATTGTACTTGCCATTAATGTATACTTGTCCGTTACGCAATTCCAGTGTATCACCCGAAAGCCCCACACAGCGCTTTATATAGTATATCTGCTGATCAACCGGATGGCCTTCATCCATCGGATAATTAAAAACTACAATATCATTATGCTTCACTTTGGGCGAACCCAATAAACGCAGATAGGGGATTTTAATCCAATCAATATATGAATTTGTATTTTCAGTAAACGGAAAATGTTGGTGTACAAATGGAAGTGAAAGAGGGGTAATAGGAAGCCGTGGCCCGTAACTTAATTTACTTACTAAAATATAATCACCAGTTAGCAGCGTTTTTTCCATAGAAGCTGAAGGAATAGTAAACGCCTCGAAAAAGAAAGTTCTAAAAATAAGAACAGTAAAAAAAGCAAAAAGTATTGCTTTCGTCCATTCTTTTATGGTTGATGTTTTTTTCATTTCTGGTTTCCTCTCCTTTGAAGAAGGTTAGGGTATGAGTTTTTTTTCTCTCCTTTTTTAAGGAGAGGGTTGGGGTGAGGTTTACTTCTTTGCAGCACGCTTATTTTTAAAATAAATAAAGCCGCTTATTGAAAGTAAGATCACAATAAAATGAATTAAATAGGAACGTGATAAACCATCGTCAGAAACAAATGTAAAGAAACGGGCTCTACGGGAAGGATCCCCTAAAGATGTTTTTAATTTTTTTAAGAAACCGCTTGGAGGGGTTCTTTCACTAACAGTATTTTTGTTATCTTCTTTTATACTCATCCAAACAAATACGGGTTTGCCGACAATATGATCTCCGGGTACAAATCCCCAAAAACGTGAATCAGCGGAGTTATGTCGGTTATCACCCATCATAAAATAATAGTTTAGTTTAAAAGTGTATGTTTTTGCTTCTTGTCCGTTGATGAATATTTTTCCATCTCTTATCTCCATTTTATTTCCTTCATAATTTTGAATTATGCGGTCATACAAAGCAATGTTAGTGGTATCAATAGTAACAGTTACACCTTTTTGAGGAATGTACAGCGGCCCGAAATTATCTTTATTCCATTTATAAGAACTCTTATGCGGAAATATGCTTGGATCAAACATTCCTGCCGGATCTATTATCGGTTCTACTGATTTAACAAATGATAACTTTTTTACCATTTCAATTTTATTAAAGGGTAAATTAATTTCAAAAAAAGTGTTACCCATTGTATCCCTTCCTAGAAATTGATAACCATAAGGAAAGTCTGTTATATCTAACTTGTCTAATATTTTAGTGGAAAATTCCGTACCGTCTGTTCGTACCTTATAAGTATATTGCGTAGTTGGCGCAACATAAGCAGGTTCGCTATTTATAAATAATTTTCTATCAATGATTTTTAATGTGTCACCTGCAATAGCAGTGCACCGTTTTACATAATTTTCACGCTTATCAGCAGGGCGGGCTACTACTCTTCCAAAAGGGTGATTTGAATATGGATTTAAGGCATTAGGATTATTAACGGTTGCCCAACCAAACTGCCTGCAAAGTTGGTAATAGCTTTGCTCTTGGGCACCTACGGCAACTGTATCACCATCCGGATAATTGAAAACAACAATATCATTGTTTTTTACATGGCCCAAACCGGGTAATCGGAAGTAAGGAAGTTTAAACCATTCTACATACGATTTAGTATTTTCCGTAAATGGCAATGTATGATGTGCAAAAGGAAATGATAGGGGAGTGTTAGGAATTTTTGCGCCAAAGCTTATTTTACTAACAAATAAATAATCTCCCACCATCATTGATTTTTCCAATGATGAAGTTGGAATAGTAAATGCTTCGAAAAAGAATGTACGGATCACCGTGGCTGCTATCACTGCAAATACAATAGCCTCCGTCCATTCACGAGCAATGGATGGTTTCTTTTTGCTAACATCTTCCGGCCCTACATATTTTGTATTTTTTTGAAAAGCGATGTATGGTAAATAAATAAATCCCAATAAAAAAGCGATTGCTTTTTCGGAAAATGATCTTTTGTCAAACACTTTTGCTGTGAGCAAATACATAATAGCAACCATTAAAAAATTTACTCCGGGAGTAATTATTAAAAATATCCACCACCATGGTTTTTTAATTATTTTCAACCATACTATAAAATTGTAAAATGGCACAAACGCTTTCCATCCTTGTTCTCCGGCTAATGG
>JBBSPS010000077.1:0-16301 GCA_038258655.1 Bacteroidia bacterium | reverse complement strand
CCTCATACTCTTCGTTCTTTTCTTTCATGGTTCTGTGGTTATTTAAAGTTAAGTTTTATTCTTATTCTTTAAATAGCACAGTTCATTTTACACCCTCATTTAGAACGGAGCTTTTAACAAAATTTATTCTACCTTGTGTGAAGTATTAACTACATCAACAATATTATTATAGTTTTATCTTCTAATCCTTAAAATATTATTTGATCTCGCAATTTATGCTATAGTTACCTCCCAAATCAGTTCCTTGAGATTCATTGGCATTACATCTGTCGTTCGCTTTTTTTGCATTATCCTTATAAGTATATACAGAATAATTGTACGTTGAACTTCCACTACCACTTGTATACGTTTTAGAGCATTGACAAGTGTAATCTTTTTTACATGATACCATAGATGCTCCCATTAATAATAAAGCTCCGGTTAATAAAATTGAGTTTTTCATTTTCTTAAGTTTTTAGGTTGGTTTATATTTTTATTTGTTTATTATTTATATAATACAAAGGTGCGCTGTTTACGAGAGAAAATGTTATACTCTTCTAAAAATAAGTTACATCAATCACACGTGATTAGGGTAGGTTTAGGTAATAAAAAAGCTCCGTCCTAAGTAGAACGGAGCTTTCAACAAAATTTATTCAACTAATTTTTTGCCGACTTGTTGTAAGTATTAAATACTTCAACGATATTCTCATAATCATACGTTTTATCTTCTAATCCTTTAACAATGGTCTCATTATCGGACATAACTTCCTGTACTTGTTTTTTAAATTTTCCTGACCTGATCTTTATCGGTCCTGTTTCTCCTAACTTCTCCATATAATAATCCGATTTTATTTTAAGGTCATTCATTTGATACACTTCTATTTGCGCTTCATAAAGGTTAACAGCGCCTGCGGATATACGTTTGATAAATACCTGTTCACCTTCTACATTACGTGAAACAAATGTTACACCATCCACGCTATATTCCTTAATTTTTGCAGGACTAAATGTTTTTATTTCTCCGCCGTCACTTTTTCTATACGCGGCTTTTGTGAAATTATCGAATTCATGCTTTAGGTTTTTTTTGATCTCGCCTTTTAATGTATCCCCATTTAGCAATAGTACATAGCCTTTGTAATATTTCACTTGGGCCAAACTGCTTGAATTAAAAACCATAATTGCAGCCACCACCACCACCGCAGTTATAGAGAATTTTTTTTTTGTTTTCATGTTAAAAGTTGTTTTTGTTGTTAGCGGCAGCTAAAATAGGGTTTTTAAAAATAAAATAAAATAATGAGGTTTAAAACTTTGCGCAATTGTTGATAAGTTCTCTGTTATTGCCTGCTTTCCTTTGCAAAAAAGATGTTCCAAGGCAGATTTTACGAGATAAATTCGTGTTTATTGGCAACCATCTGAGATCCATAAAAATGAAATCCCTTTTAAAATCTATTTCATAAATTTGTGATTAGATTTCTACTACTTGAAACAGTATCAATTTTTTCTTATTTTAATTTCCGTTGTAGCTATTATCAGTTGTAACCAAGGTTCGGAACATAAACCGAAACCTGTTATACTTGTCGCTAAACCTGAACTTGTAAATGAAAAAGCCACTGAATTAATAGCAAATAAGCTAAGAACTACAAATCCTTTCCAATTACTTGAAATTGCAGGTGATAGTTTATGTACGACAAAATTTTTAATTGAATTTTATCGGCAAAATAAATATTCTGTATGCTGGATCGACAAAGGAAAACTTCGCAAACAAGGATTTACACTTTTAAATATTATAAATAAGTCGGATGATTATGGTTTAATACCAAATGATTATCATTTCAGCAAAATTGACAGCTTACTAAAAACCGAAAAAGATCCTGTTACCAAAAAATTTGACGTGGTAAAAATTTCCGAAGTCGATTTATTATTAACGGACGCTTTTTTTACTTTTGCTGTGCATGTTAGCAAAGGCCGCTTAAACGCGGATAGTTTAACACGTGAATGGCACCCTGAAAAATTAAATATCAACCTTCTCGAACTTTTAAATTTTGCCATTAAACAAAATAGCGTTCGAGCCGCGATCGATTCATTAGAGCCTAAAAATGTACAGTACCGAACATTGAAATTAGCATTGAAAAATTTCAAATTTGAATTTAAAAATTTCAATTGGGATAGCCTTAAAGGTAAAGAATTTGACTCCGCTTCATTTAATGAACGGCTAAAACAGCGTCTGGTCGCCAGCCATGATTATTTTGAAGAACTTACCGGTTCTGATTCTATCAAAATGGTAAAATCGATTAAAAATTTTCAATGTAAGAATTATTTAACTGAAGATGGCAAGATTGGGAAACTCACATTTAAAGCCCTGCAACGGACTAAACAAGATTATATCCGGCAAATAGAAATGAATATGGAACGTTGGCGATGGCGTGACCCGCCAAGGGACAAACAATTTGTCTGGATAAACATTCCAAAATATGAAATGCGTTTGACCGAGGAAGATACATTGGTGATGAAATCGAGAGTAATTGTAGGGCAGCCAACAAAACCAACCCCATTATTAAAAAGTGTTATTCGTTATTTTTTGATTTACCCCTATTGGAATGTTCCTCTTAAAATTGCGACTGAGGAAATTCTACCCATATTAAAACGTGATACTTCTTATTTACACAGGAAAAATTTTGAAGTACTTGGCAGGAATAATAATATAGTTGATACACCGATCAACTGGAAAAAGTACAACAAAAATTATTTCCCATGGAAAATTCGCCAGCGTATCGGGGATGAAAATTCACTTGGTATTTTAAAATTTAATTTTGAAAATAAATATGGTGTGTATATGCACGATACTGATAACCGTAGATTATTCAATCGCGAAATGCGCGCTCTTAGCCATGGCTGTGTTAGATTGGAAAAATTTATCGACTTTGCGAAATTTCTTATCCGTGATGACAGTGTAAATTATCCCAAAAACTCATTGATGCTGGACCTGCTAGAGGAAACGCAAAAGTACGTATACGTTAAACATCCGATACCAATTTATATTAATTATTTTACCGCTGAAGTGGATGAAAATAATGAGCTGTTTTATTTTATAGATGTTTACAAGCGGGATGAAAAAATGCTGAAAGCATTGTACAGGAATTAAATTTAGGTTATTTTTAAATGATGAAATCAATAGCGCTTAATTTTTTATTATTTATAATCTGTTTGCTGATCGCTGTGTTGGTGTCGACAGGTATTGTAATCTATACACAAAATACTTCCCATCAAATTAACTGGCGATGGGTTACAGGCGGTTTTATTACTTCAATCATTACATCCTTTTTATTACTATTCTTTGTAAATACATTGTTATTAAAAAAAATTGATCAATTATTTTTCACTGTAAAAAATTTCAGGGCCAGTGGTGATAATTCTTCTGCCAGCTCTAATTATATTGGGAATGAAATAAATAACCTTAACCGGGAAATTTTGGCCTGGGCGGATGACCGTAAAAATGAAATTGAGCGATTGAAAAAATTAGAAGTATACCGAAAAGAATTCTTAGGTAATGTATCCCATGAATTAAAAACGCCGGTATTTAATATTCAGGGGTATGTGCTTACCTTGTTGGATGGTGGATTAGAAGACCCAACCATCAACAAAAATTATTTAAGCAGGGCTGAAAAAAGTGTTGACCGTATGATTACTATTATCGATGATCTGGAAGCCATTTCACAATTAGAAACAGGTGAGCTGCAAATTGAACAGGATCGTTTTGATATTGTGTTGTTAATCAAAGATGTTATAGATGCGCAAGAAATGCACGCTACCGACAAAGGAATTATGCTTAGTATGCATGATGATCTAAAACCAATATTTGTATATGCGGATCGGTTCAGGATACGGCAAGTGATTGTAAATTTAATTGTTAATTCCGTTAACTACGGAAAAGAATATGGCGAAACTAAAATTCGTTTTTATGATGTTGGTGATAACATACGAATAGAAATTTCTGATAATGGTATTGGTATTGGTGAAACGCATTTGCCACGTTTATTCGAACGTTTTTACCGGGTGGATAAAAGCAGGTCGCGTGAACAAGGTGGTACCGGATTAGGGTTGGCTATTGTGAAACACATTATCGAAGCGCATAATCAAACTATAAATGTAATGAGTACTGAAGATGTTGGTACCGTGTTTTCATTTACATTGAAAAAAGCGTGAAGTAGTGTTTGAGGGGAATCTTTTAATATTTCGTCATTGAGAGGTTTTACCGAAGCAATCTCCCTTGCAGTTAGCAGTTATTAATTAGATTGCTTTGTTCCTTGCAATGGTTTTGCAAATAATATAAGTTCACTAATATTTAGTGTCACGTGAATCAAGAAAAAAAATATTCCTCTTTCATTATTTTATTTTTAATTGTTTTTATTTCCCGTCTTCCATTTTTGTCAGCAGGTTATGGTGCCGAAGAAGATTCCTGGGGAATAGCTTTAGCAGCCTTTCACACACAAATTTTAGGGATATATGAACCATCGCGTTTTCCAGGGCATCCAGTACAGGAAATTATTTATTCTTTTTTATGGGGAACAGGCCCTTTTATGTTTAATGGTTTATGCGCTTTTTTCAGTGGGATAAGTATATTATTCTTCGCGTTTATATTAAAACAGTTGCAATTCAAACATTTTTTTATAGCGGCATTGGCTTTTGCATTTGTCCCTGTATATTATATCAGTAGCACTTATACCATTGATTTTGTTTGGACAGAAGCATTTGTCCTTATCAGTTTTTATTATTTATTGAAAAATAAATTAATAATCGCTGGAATTTTTCTTGGGCTTGCTATTGGCTGTAGAATTACGAGTGGAGCAATGTTATTGCCATTTATGATCATTATCTGGCAACAACAAAATTTGAAACTAAATTGTATCCAACTATTAAAAATTAGTGTTCCAATGTTCTTTATTATTTTGCTCGCATTCTTTCCACTCATTAAACAATACGGATCTTCATTCCTCATGTATTACGATCAATTTCCATACCCCCCCATTACTAAAGTACTTTATAAAATGACCTTGGGTGTGTTTGGTTTTGTTGGACTAATGTTAATGGGGGTAATCATTTTAGCACGTATAGTAAATAGAAAAAAGCAAAACGTTGGAGAGTTGTTTGATAAACCCTTAGACAAAAAAATAATTATCGTAAGTTATATAGTTATTGCATTGTATTCTATTTCTTATCTTCGATTACCGCAAAAATCAGGTTACATGATACCATTACTTCCATTTGTAATTTTATTATTCGGTTATTATTTAAGCAGCCGAAGTTTTAAAATGGTCTGTCTTGCTTTTATACTTTCTCCTTTTATCTGTAGCATTAATTTAACCGATAAATTAAGAGGCGCAGAGCATTCAAGGTATGTAAGTACTCTTACTATTTCTGGTCAGGAATTATTTTTTGATCCTTTTTCGGGGTCTATATTTTCGGATTATTCAAAGCGTAAACAAAAAATAAAATACACGGGAGATGTAATTTCAAAAGCAGCCACCGTAAAATCAAAAACAGTAATTATAGCAGGATGGTGGTACAATGAGATCATGGTGAAAATGATAACACATACAAAAAACGACTTAGTAATTTATGAACCTTATATTAATTTAGACAAAATAAATAAATACCTTGAGAATGGCTACGAAATCTACTATCTGTCTGAGCAAAATATTTATAATGATCAAATGTTTAAAATGAAAATTACAGATAGTGTTTCAAAATTATTTTAGAAAATTAATCGTTAAATGAAAAGCCTTAATTTTTGATGTATTCATTTTAAAAATGTATTTTTACTGAACCTCAAAATAAACACAATGCCAACAATTGAACAATCGTATGAAATGAATGCAAGTGCCGAAGAGGTGTTTGATGCATTGGTAAATGCAGATACAATTCAGAATTGGTCGGAAGATGAGGTAAAGATGAGCGCGGAAGTTGGCGCGGCTTTTTCATTGTGGGGAGGACAAATGTTTGGAACTAATTTAGAAGTTGTAAAAAATAAAAAATTAGTTCAAGAATGGTGTTATGATCAATGGGAAAAACCATCGAAAGTTACATTTACTATTAAAACAAAAGGTAAAAAAACAATTGTCGATCTCCTTCACGAAGAAGTACCCGAAAAATCGGTAAATAGTATTGCCGATGGCTGGGATGCCTACTATCTGGGAGCAATAAAAAAAATGTTTGAAGAAAAAAGATAAAAAGCATCCCGCAAAAAGCGGGATTTTTTTATGAGTATCGCAGGTTTTTAACCTGTGTATTATTTTACGAGTATCACAGGTTTTTAATCTGTGTCTTATAAAGATAAGTTAAAAACTTGTCATACCGGTTGAAAAACCCGTTTGCACTATATGGGATACAAGAGCACACAAGAATGCATTGATGACTTGGCGAAACACGGACATTTAATCTGTGTGAAAGAAGAAGTGAATTCTGAACTGGAAATGGCTGCAATTCATCTTCGTGTATTTGAAAATAAGGGTCCTGCGATTTTATTTGAAAATATCAAAGGATGTAAATTCAAAGCTGTTTCCAATTTATATGGCTCGCTGGAACGCAGTAAATTTATTTTCAGAGATACAATTGATAAAATAAAAATATTGATTGATCTCAAAAATGATCCGCTGGAAGCGATCAAACACCCTTTTAAATATGCTAATGTGGGATTAACTGCTTTTTCAGCATTACCCAAAAAATCGCACTTCAATAATCCTGTTCTGCAAAACCAAACAACTATCTCACATTTGCCGCAAATTAAATGTTGGCCAAATGATGGTGGAGCTTTTGTTACACTACCACTTGTATATACTGAGGATATTGACAAGCCGGGTGTGATGAATTCTAATCTGGGAATGTATCGGATACAATTAAGCGGCAACGATTATATACCTGATAAAGAAATTGGGTTGCATTATCAATTGCATCGTGGCATCGGAATACATCAAACAAAATCAAATGCAAAAGGACAACCACTTAAAGTGAGCATTTTTGTTGGTGGTCCACCAGCGCTTACATTGGGAGCTGTGATGCCTTTGCCAGAAGGAATGAGTGAACTTACTTTTTCCGGTGCACTGGGGAATAGAAGAATTCATTATACATTCAATGATGGTTTTTGCATAGCATCGGATGCGGATTTTGTTATCACAGGAGAAGTTTATCCAAATGAAAATAAACCAGAAGGCCCATTTGGTGATCATTTAGGTTATTATAGTTTGAAACATAATTTTCCGATGATGCGTGTTCACAAAGTATTTCACCGTAATAACGCGATATGGCCATTTACTGTGGTCGGTAGGCCGCCACAGGAAGATACGAGTTTTGGCGCATTGATACATGAGATAACAGGTGCCGCTATTTCAAAAGAAATTCCGGGATTAAAAGAAATAAATGCAGCGGACGCAGCAGGAGTTCATCCATTGTTGTTAGCCATCGGGAGTGAGCGCTACACACCATATAGCGATGAACGTAAACCTCAAGAAATTTTAACGATCGCGAATCACATACTTGGTAAAGGACAATTAAGTTTAGCGAAATATTTATTTATTGTTGCCGGTGAAGATAATCCTCAATTAACTACCCATGATATAAAAAATTATTTTAAACATGTGTTGGAGCGAATTGACTTTACAAGAGATCTACATTTTCATACACGCACAACAATTGATACGTTGGATTATAGTGGTACTGATCTGAACAGTGGAAGTAAATTAGTAATTGCTGCAGCCGGGAATAAAATAAGAGAACTTGGAACAGAATTAGGTGAAGTTAATTTACCCGATGGCTTCCGCAATTCTACAGTGGTAATGCCAGGTATACTTGCAATTGAAGGAAATAAATATGTTGATGAACAAACAACATCAAATCAAATTAACCAACTAAACTTAAAACTTAAAACGTATAACTTATCACTTAGTTTTCCTTTAATAGTAATTTGCGACGACAGTGAATTTCTTTCCAAAACATTAAATAATTTTTTATGGGTTACGTTTACACGAAGTAATCCATCACATGATGTTCATGGTATCGATAGTTTTACTGGTAATAAACATTGGGCTTGTAGAGGATCATTAATTATTGACGCGAGAATTAAACCACATCATGCACCACCTTTGATTAAAGATCCTGAAATTGAAAAACGGGTGGATGCATTGGGTGTAAAAGGGAAATCGTTGTATGGGATTATTTAAAAACGATGCATAACATAAATTTTTATATACTTTAAAGATGCTGATCAAGTCTATAATTATATGCTGAAAAAAGTTTTACCAATAGCTGAATTGAGCTTGTTTGCATTCGTCATAGCACTTGCTTTAGCTCCTATCTATTGTTCAGAATGGTATCATACAGGAGATGGCCCTTTTCATTTATACAGCGCTACAGTATTAAACGATATTTTGTTTCATTCGGGTAAATCATTTAGGGATTTTTATGCAATAACGTCCTAAACGTTTTTTAATTAAAGTAAACCTATTGATTTGATTGCAAATAAAGATAACCAAGATGCAATTTTAAAAAAGAACCCCTTGTATTAAATTTTTAGGAGGATCGTTGTGTTGCTACAGCACTATTTTTTTTTGCCGATTATTCCTAAATGGGTATTCGTAAAAGAATCAGTATACTTTAATCCATAACCAAATATTCGATCCATGGAAGAATGTGCAAATAATATTATTCCTGCTAAAAGAATAATATTGTTTGAGAAATAAATCCCAATCATGTATACAAATAATGCTAATGCCTTGTGATGAAAAAAATTATATGTATATGCTCCTATTCTTGGGTTGATCAAATAACCCAACATGCTGATATCAGGTAATAATATTAAAGCAGGAAACCACCACCATTCTATGTTCAATCGATTAAACAAATAAATAGAAGCTCCAAAAAATACTACTACTTCTATTTTTAAAAGTGTTTTCATTTTATTATGCATCCAAATTACCATACTCTAATTTTTTGCCTTGTCCTTTTAAGATCAGCTGACAGACCATCACAAAGAATGGTACATACATTATTACATTTGGTAAACCAAAATGTTTTAAAATAATTCCTGATTTCCGTTTTAATCGCTCCGCTATCAGGTACATTGCAGGTACCAATAATAATGTGAGAAATGTCGCGAATCCTAAACCGAAGATCATTGTCCATGAAAGAGGACCCCAGAATACAACACTATCTCCACCAAAATAAATATGCGGATTGCCATGTGCAAGTAATGATTCAAAATCAATATTTAATCCGACAGCTAAAGGAAGTAATCCAAGTATAGCGGCTGTAGCGGTAAGTATTACAGGGGTCATACGTGTACGTCCTGCTTCCAAAGTCGCATCCCATAAACCTGCACCATTTTCACGGGCCATGTCCGCAAACTCGACCAACAATATTCCATTACGCACTACAATCCCTGCTAATGCTACAATTCCAATGCCCGTCATAACAATACTCATGTCCATTTTAAAAATAGCCGTGCCTAATAATACACCTATGATACTAAAAAATATTTCAGTTAAAATGATAAATGGTTTGCCAACGGAATTAAATAATGTTACCAATATCAATAAAATTAAACCCAATGAAGTCAATAAAGCTCCGCCTAAAAATGCCCCTGTTTCTTTTTGTTCTTCCTGCTCCCCAGTGAATGCGATTTCCACACTGCCTTGTGTTTTAAAAGTTGTTACCGCTTTTTGTACTTGGGCAACTACTTCATTCGCATTATATCCTGCTGATACATTAGAGGATAAAGTAATTACACGTTTTTGCATTTTACGTTTAATACCGCCATACGTATTGCTATATTCTATATCACAGAATGAGGATAGGGGAACGCTTCTCAAAATGCCACCCATATTTATATCACGAAATGTGATCTTTAAATTACGCAGCGCTTCAATATTATTTCGTTGATCATACTTATAACGCAATTGTATAGGATATTCATCATTTGCATCCCTGAATTTTGGAGGGTTATCAGTTCCGAATACTGCATTACGTATTTCCATCGCGATTTGTCCTGTTGAAATACCTTCACGATTAGCACGTTCGCGGTCAATGTTAAAAATAATTTCCGGCTTATTACTTTCAAAATCTGATTTCAGGTTTTCAACTCCGGCGATTTTTTGTTCAGCAAGAAAACGTTTTAACCTGTTCGCATTATTTACCAGCTCTTCGAAATCATCCCCACGCACTTCAATATTAATTGGTTTTGATACAGGTGGCCCGGCTTGTTCTTTTGATACTGTAATATCCGCCCCCGGAATGTTCCATTTCAGGTTTTGCAGTTCCATTAAATAATCAGTAGTTGATTTTCCATCACGTTTTTCAAAATCAACAAATGAGATCGCTATCTTACCTCGGTTTGGATAATCGCTCTGATCCTGGTCTTGAGGATCAGTAGTTTGTTTAGTAACATTTGTAATTACTGATTTTACTAATTTATTTGAATCTCCTAATACCGTATTTACTTTTTGTTCTACCAACATCATTACTATATTAGTAGTGGCAGGATCAGTACCCACAGGTAATTTCACGTATACATACACAAAATTTGGATCTCCTTGGGGGAAAAACACAACCTTTGGACTGCGGGCCATAAAAAATATTAATGAAAATACGAATAGCAATACAGTTGCTAAAACTGATTTCCATGGATGTTTCATAAAAGGGAGCAATAATCTAGTATATAATTCGCGAAAAGCGGGCCAGGTTTTTGTCTGAAATTTTTCAATTACTTTATATAAAAAGAACCGATGGAATAACATAAAGACTCCAAGGAACAGCACAAAATTCCCAATTGCCGGATGGCCTTTTAAATACGCGAACAAGGCCACTACAGCATATAATATCAAACGCATTTTTCCCACCCGACTTAATTTTCCATGATCCTTTTTTTCTTCTTCATGGCTTTTCATGAAGTCAACAGCAAATACGGGATTAATAATATATGCTACCAGTAGCGATGCAAGCAAGGTAATGATCAATGTGATAGGAAGATAAAACATAAATTTTCCGATGATCCCTTTCCAGAATGCCAAAGGAATAAATGGCGCGAGTGTAGTAAGTGTTCCGCTTAATACAGGCAGAAATACTTCACCTGCCGCCATTTTAGCGGCTTCTTTAATATTGCGTTTACCATTCTCAAATAGTCGATGTGTATTTTCAATTACCACAATAGCATCGTCCACCACAATTCCCAATGCAAGTAAAAATGCGAACAGTACAATCATATTCAATGTAAACCCAATAGTTGGCATTAGCATAAACGCGATGAACATAGATAATGGTACTGATGCTGCTACGAACAAGGCATTGGTAACACCCATAAAAAAGAGTAAAATAAATGTTACTAAAATAAATCCAATAATAATGGTGTTGATAAGGTCGTGTAAGGTAGTTCTTGTTTTTTCAGATTGATCGCCTGTTACAGTAACTTTTACTTCCGGCGGTAATTCTTTCGACTTTTGCATCTCTTTAATAATCTCATTGATCTTATCAGATGCTTCGATTAAATTTTCTCCTGCACGTTTCACAATATTTAATGTAATTACATTTTTCCCCTCTAAACGTGCATAACTTTCCTGTTCCTTATTTGTATCTTTTACATCAGCAATATCTTTTAAATAAAGTTTTGCGCCGGAAGGTGAATTAATCACAAGAGTTTTAATTTCTTCTATAGATTTAAATTCCGCTTTCACAGATATGTTACGTTTCATCCCGTCCATGGGTACCAATCCACCTGAAATATTCAAATTTTCAGATTTAATAGCACGCTCAATATCTCCCAACGTAAGTGTTGCTGCTTGCAGTTTATACATATCCACATTGATCTGAATTTCCCGCTCAAGATCTCCTACCATCACCACTCTGGAAATCTGTTTCATACCTTCAATTTTATCTTTCAAATCATCCGCATGCTTTTTTAATTTATTCAGATCCAGGTTACCTGCAAGGTTAACATACATGATCGGAAGATCTGAGAATGCAACTTCCATTACATTTGGTTGGGCTGTAAGATCTTTTGGTAAATCGCTGGCTGCTTTATCCACTGCATCTTTCACCTTTTGTTTTGCAATAGCAACAGCTACATCTGTATTAAACTCAACCATAATTACAGATACATCCTGTAACGATGTGGAATTTAATTTTTTTACTCCCGCTATGCCTTTTAATTGTTTCTCGATCTGTTTGGTTACAAGATTTTCAATATTGGTTGGCGAGTTACCTACATATACCGTGTTGATATAAATGGTTGGAACAACAATGTCAGGAAAACTTTCCTTTGGAAGGCTGTTGTATGACATGATACCGAAAATACAAATGAAAACAGTGAGTACATACACACTTATTTTATTGTCGATTGCCCAGCTGGATGGTTTAAATTCTTTGAAGCTCATATAATTTTACTTTAAAAAAATGCTTTAACTAAATAGATATAAAGGTTGATTTAAAAATCAGCACAAAACTATGGAAACATTTTTTATTTCCAAAGTTTCCATTGACTATTTTTACACGAAGCGTCATTCTAAGGGAGTTTTTGCGACCGAAGCAATTCCAATTAAAATTAGAATGCCATCACACGCTCTTCGACTTCGCTCAGAGTAATTTGTGCGCGCTATAATACTGAGCATAGTCTAAGTGCCAAGTGTTAGTTTTCAATCCTTATTCATCATTCTCTGAACATACTTCCCTAAAATATCAAATTCTAGGTTAACAATGCTTCCGGGTTGAATGGTGTTGAAAGTAGTATATTCAAATGTATAAGGGATAATACAAACAGAAAAGGAGTGGTGTTGGGAATTTACAACGGTTAAACTAACGCCATTTATACAAACAGAACCTTTTTCAACTGTTACATTATTTTGTGAAGGATTATATTCAAATGTGAACATCCAGCTGCCATTGGTTTCTTCCACTTTTTTACAAATAGCGGTTTGGTCAACATGGCCCTGAACAATATGCCCATCAAAGCGGTCGCCAAGCTTCATACAACGTTCAAGATTTATTTTATCATTAACTTTTAATGAATCTAAATTTGTTTTTTGGAGTGTTTCGTCAATCGCGGTAACGATGTATGTGTCGTTTTGTATATCAACAACAGTAAGGCATACTCCATTGTGAGCAATACTTTGATCGATCTTAAGTTGCTTGGTAAAATTGGATTTTATAGTAACATGGAGGTTACTTTGCTCTTTACGCAATGCAGTAATTTCTCCCAGAGTTTCTATAATTCCTGAAAACATATGTTAATTAGTGGGGCCTAGCTTGGTTTGAATAAGCTGAACAAAACCTTTTAGGATATGCGGTCTAATACCATCCACACGAATTTCATTAACGGTGCAAACATAATAGTAGGTTCCATCCGAACACAATTTTTTGCTATCTGCATTTTTTCCGTCCCATTTAATATCCGGATCAATTGTGTGAAACATCAGTAAACCCCAACGATCATAAATGCTGATATCAATATCTTTTATAAAACGATATGGGATCAGTGGCATAAAAAGATCATTTTGATTATCGCCATTGGGAGTAAACACATTTGGCAATTCATAAACAGGGCAATTATCCACACATATTTTAGTAGTCACTGGGCTTTCATTACCCACCGAATCAGTTGCAGTTATTGCATAACAACCTGCAATGGAAGGAACGCCATCATAATTATAGGTATGCAGGTAAGTTGTTGTAGTTAGATCCGTTGATGTATAAATAACCTCTAAAGGATCATCCGAAGTTTTTGCAAAATAAATAGTGTACTTCATAGCATCCGTGCTGCAATAAGTATTTGGGTTGATCCATGAAAGCGTGTTTTGCATGGTTGAACAATCAGCTGTAACGGTAAATTTAGGCTGACAAGGCGGTACCTGATCAACAGGAGTTTCACATTTTATTTCTGAAGTATTGTCCAATGGCCGAGGTAGTAACGTATCAGAATATTGCCCCACACTTACTATTTTATAACAATAATTTTTACCATTTACCAAACCTGCTGTATCAACATATGTTTCATTTGTAGTAGTGCTATCAAGTTTTACAAATATGGCAGAGTTTGGGAATGTTTCTTTATAGATATAATATTTATAATTTGTCCATGGCACAGATTCTTTCCAGGATAAATGCACTTTTTTATCAGAAGGGGAACTTGATAAATATACTGAAGAAGCAGTATGGGTAGAACCTTTTAATAAACCATTGGAATAAAAATCAATACGGTAAGTATATGGGAAATCTTGTGTGTTCAAACTTGTATTAACAAAACCTGTATCTGTTAATTGCCAATAATTAGCATACGTATAACTTGAAACTTGTGTAAACGTTAAACTACCCGTAGACCCTTGTGCCTGCATTAAACGATATTCATAAGGTGCTTTATTGGCCATAGTATCCAAATTATTACCTGTCGCTAATGGTTTCACCCAATGAGTCCAAATACTACCCGCTGTTGCATTCGTTTTAGTAACACTTACATTGGTGATGATGGGTACATCCCGTACCAGTTCTTTACACACTTTGGTGGAAGCATAGCTTTGTGATCCATCGGCATAATAGGCCACCACTATATAAGAATACGTAACACCCATTATCAAACCTTGACCTTTATTATTATCGCTAAATGTAGTAGTTCCAGTGGTTGTAGTGCCTATCAATGTATAACCTGTATAGGTTGGCACACCTGTTTCGCAAGGGCTATGTATCCATGGGTCGCAGGCATTTTTACGATAGATCAAATAGCCTAATAATGGATTTTTTCCTGACGGTGAATTGCACAATGGTGCGTTCCAATTAAGCAACATACTTGCACCGCTGGGAATAGCTGTTAGTGCAGTTACAGGAGGAGCGATAACGCTTATAAATACGGATTCAAAATCAACCAAGCGCGTAGGACTGCCACTATCAGTGGCTTTAAACGTTACTAAATAAGGTAATAATTGAATCTGGGAACAGTTAGGGGTCCAGTTAAATGTGCCGCTAACAGTGGTTAATCCGGATGTAGGGTTGGAAGGACTAAAACTTGCGGAAGGAGATACTGTGAAGGGCCCTCCACCGGCATCCAGCGTTACAATATTTACTTCCACATCCTTAGCGGTAACTTTAAAATTTAAATTATTTCCCGCTGTAATACAGGTATCATTTACATTATTTATTTGAGGGGGATTATTAGCGCATTGTCCAACAGTAATTTGCATATCACGTAATATGGAACCAATAAAATAACGCTGGTGAGTACCGGGTAATAAGCGGTATTCTTTTATTAAAATAGCAATATTGTATTGGCAAAGCGCAGGTGGCGCGCACCAAACCAAATCACCTTTTAATGGATCAATAGAAAGGTTGCCACCGGCTGTAACCGGAGGAAATGAATAACCGAAAATTGGCACTCCGTTAGCGTAACAAACACTTAAACTGTAATTCAAACTGTCGCCTTCCACATCATAAGCCCCCGGATTATGATAAAAGCAAACATCTACGCAAGCATCATCAATAGGAGGCCTTGTCAATATAGGTGAACTATTAATTCCTAAAAAAGGGTTAATGACTAATTGGGTACGAAGAAAAAACGATTGATTAACAGAATTAGGAATATTACAAATATTGGCATTACGGTTGGCATCTTCCATGGTAATTGTATACGTCCCGCCTGCACCAGGGTATGTATGTGTAACTTCATAAATATTTAATTTCGTGTATGTAGCAATCATTACGCCATCATGCCCACCTGGGCAAAGTGATGATGGCCCATTTATACGCGGGATCACAGCGGTATCCCCATCACCAAAAAAAACTGTTAACTCACAACGATCGGCAGTGGTATTATTGGTATTAGTATAAGTGGTAACCGTAATCTTATAGGTAGTTCCACTGATCCAAGCGTATGTAATTTCTCCAGCACGGTTATGTGTAGCAAAAAGAGACGGTATTGCTATGAGTATAAAAAGAATAAAAAGAATAAAGCTCTTTTTCATTTTTAATTAAGAATAATGGTGCCGGTATTTACAGTATTGCTTTTATGCAATGCTTTGTCAATTATATAAATATCATACTGAATGTTATGAACGGAAGTATCCTGTGCAAGTGGGGCATATAATTTTACTTTTATTTCACCGCTTAAGGCTTTCTTTTGTTGTTGCCCGTTAAGTAATTTGGGTATCCTGTATTTATAATCCAATGTATCTCCAAATGCTGTTTTAAATGTTTTAAAGGAGCCATCAGGGGCTTTATAAAAATAGCGGACATAAAAATTATAATAGTATTTGCTCTTCGAATTAAAATCTCCTGTAGTATCACCTTGCGACAGGCCT
>JBBSPS010000076.1:0-16367 GCA_038258655.1 Bacteroidia bacterium | reverse complement strand
CTGGGGGTGAGGCTAATGAAAGCGGACTAATTTATATTAAGTGTTGATATTATTGTTGATCTCTTTTTTGTCCTGTTTTAGTAGGAATTCCAGAATTCAAATTCTATCAATAAAAAAAGAGCTTCGTAAATAAATTATGAAGCTCTTAATCAAAAAAATATTTTTTCTAAAATAATCCGTTTATTTCGGCATCAATTTTATTAATGATGATTCCCAAGTCTTCAGATTTTTCCGAGAAATTATTATTGTCAACATCAATGATCAGTAACTTAGCATTTTTTTTGTGCTCCTGTTCATAGGATGTAATGAATGCTTCATAGCGTTCATTCAATCGTTTTAAATAATCTATACGAATAGCGTTTTCATAATCGCGTCCACGTTTTTGTATCTGGTTGACCAAAGTAGGAACCGATGCACGTAAGTATATCAACAGATCCGGAGGTGTGATAAAAGATTCCATTAACTTGAATAATGCATAGTAATTTTCAAAATCACGTGTAGTCATTAACCCCATTCCATGCAGGTTAGGCGCAAAAATATACGCATCCTCATAAATGGTTCTGTCCTGTATAACTGTTTTTCCGCTGTTTCTAATTTTCTGAACCTGGCCAAAGCGGCTGTTTAAAAAATATACCTGCAAATTGAATGACCAACGTTGCATGTCTTCATAAAAATCGTTTAGATAGGGGTTATCATCGGCATCTTCAAAATGCGCCTGCCATTTGTAATGTTTTGCTAAAAGAGTGGTGAGTGTGGTCTTACCTGAACCAATGTTTCCTGCTATTGCTATGTGCATAATTTATAATTTATAACCGAAAACGAAAATACAAAATCTAAGATGCCGGACAAGATAAAAATGAAAATTGTGGATAAGTTTTTTGACAAGAAATATTAGTAATGCTCAAAGGGTTTATAAGGAATTATTCGGCGGAGTATAGATTAACGGATTTTGCAGCCTGAACCATCAGCACTTGCATTTCAATCCTGAAATTCTTAAACTCAGATAAGGGCATTTCAAATTGTTTTTCCTCTGTAGTTTTTAAATTATACGCGCTTACTTTTTTGTCGGAGATAAAATATACCCAATCGCCGACGGGTTGAAAACATTTCGCATTTTTTACAGGAATAGTTTTGTAATAAGTACCATAAATGTCAAAGACTAAGATTCCGGAAGAAGGATTATTGAGATACACTTTATTATCGTATTCCAATAAATAATTGGGTTGCAGACTATCATTCAGTAACGAACGCAGGTTCCCTGTTTGTTGTGCTCGTTCAAGAGTTTGATCCAATCGTATGAGCTCAAAATTTTGCTGGTCATATACCCACATGCCGCTATTGTGGGAAGAACAAACAAGTTGTGCCTGCTGAAACCCGATCTTATCCAAGTTTATTGGTTCTCCATTTAAGCTTAATGTGTTATCTAAAAAAACAACTTGCAAAAAATCTTTATAAAATATCAATAGTTTAAGCATATTGGAAGCATCAATGAAACTAATATTTCCAAAGTTTTTATTTGAATATTTATAAAGTAGTTTTCCTGTTTTATCAAATTTGGTCAGTTCATTTTCTTTTACAACGTATACATTCGCTTGGTTATCAGTGGTAAAAAAATTCGCTTCTATATTGATAGTTGTAATAAGGTGGAAATTGCTTTGAGCGAAGCAGAAGGCAGGGATAAAGAAGAGTAGGCTAAGTAGTTTTTTCATTAAAATTCCTGGTTAAAATCAAAAACGTTACCAAAATTAACAATTATTATTCCAACTACCGGTTAATGATGGAATGTATTTCTTCCACAAATTTTCTATCATTTGATAAACGCGGCACTTTATGTTGGCCGCCCAATTTATTTTTTGATTCAAACCATTTGTAGAATGTAGCTTTTGGAACAGCATGTATAAGTGGTTGTTTTAATATCATGCTTTGATAACGTTTGGCTTCATAATCCGAATTAATTGATTTTAAAGCGTTATCAAGCACTTCAGTAAAATATTCGATACTGTTTGGTTGTACTTCAAATTCAATCAGCCATTCATGTGCGCCGGTTTCATTGCCTTGCATATAGATAGGGGCAGCAGTATATTCATTAATAAGCGCGCCGGTTTTTTCACATGCTATAGTGAGCGCTTTATCTGCATTTTCAATGATTACTTCTTCACCAAATGCGTTTATAAAATGTTTTGTCCTGCCGGTTATTTTAAACCGGAACGGATGAATTGATGTAAATTTAACAGTATCGCCTAACATGTAACGCCACAAGCCGGCATTGGTTGAAATGATAAGTGCATAATATTTCCCCAGTTCAACTTCTTCTAAGGAAATGGTTTTTGAACTATGAGCGCCTAATTCTTCTAAAGGCATAAATTCATAATATATCCCATAATCAAGCATCAGTAAGAGTTCATCCGAGTTATGCTGATCTTGTATTCCGAAAAATCCTTCGGTGGCATTGTATAACTCTAAATAATTTAAATTTGGTTTATTGAAAATAGTCGCGAACTGTTCACGGTATGGATTAAAATTTATTCCTCCATGAAAATAAACTTCTAAATTAGGCCATACTTCAGCAATCGAACTTTTACCTGATTTTTCCAACACTCGTTTCATGATCAACAACATCCAGGATGGAACTCCTGCAAGGCTTACGATGTTCTCATTTATTGTCGCGAATGCTAATTTTTCTATTTTCTCGTCCCATTTATCCATTAATGCAATTGACAAGTTAGGAGAACGAAAAAATTCCGCCCATACCGGTAAATTATTTATTACAATAGCGGAGAGATCACCATTTTGTGATTCATAATTACCGAAATGATTAGTTACTAAGCTACCAGCTAACGCTAAATTTTTTCCTGTGAATAATTGTGTTTCAGGATTGAGGGCGCAATGTATCGCGATCATATCACGGCCACCATTGTAATGACAATTATCTAGGGACTCTTCACTTACAGGTATAAATTTATTTTTATTATTTGTTGTTCCGGATGATTTAGCAAACCATTTGATATCCGTGTTCCATAAAATATTTTGTTCTCCCTTGCGTATCCGGTCAATAAAAGGTTTAAGAGATTCATAATCCTGTAGTGGAACATTTTTTTTGAATTGCTCGTAATTAATTATGCTTTTATAATCATGCTTTCTCCCCCATTCTGTATCTTTTGCCGATGAAACTAATTTCCGCAGGCATTCATTCTGCACATCATAAGGATACTTCATAAAAAGTTCTATCTGGTGCATTCGTTTTTTCATCCACCAACTGGCTATGCTATTTATTAGGGTCATTGACTAAATTAATTTTTGTATTAATTGATGAATTTTAAAAACAGAAGTAGACAATTATTTAGTAACTACGAAGTTGTTTTATAATAAATTCTTTATTTATCTCTGAATACAATGCCAGTGAAAAAAAATAAAATTATGTTTTATTTTTTTCTGGATTCAAAATAATTTTCCATTTCATTTAATGATAGCGTATTGAAACACATTTCTTTTGTCAACATTCCTTTTCGTGCTACGCATGTTCCGAAATACATATCGTGATAGCCTTGTCTTTCGTGAGCATCAGGATTAATAGAAATTTTCACACCTTTTTCCAAACAATAAGGGATCCAACGCCAGTCAATATCTAATCGGAAAGGATGCGCATTTAATTCAATTACAACTCCATTTGCCGCACAAGCGTCAATTATTTTTTTATGATCAATAGGATATCCTGGCCGTGACAATAATAATCTTCCTGTTGGATGCCCTAATATGGTGGTATAAGGGTTTTCTATGGCTTTTAATAAACGAGTTGTCGCTTTTTCTTCACTCATTTTTAAGTTGGAATGAATGGATGCTACAATAAAATCAAATGTTTTTAAAATATCATTTGGGTAATCCAATGATCCATCATTTAGAATATCGCTCTCTATTCCTTTAAAAATATGAAATGGAGTAAGTTGTTTGTTTAACTCATCAATTTCTTTGTGTTGTTCCAATACCCGTTCCGGTTTCAACCCCTTAGCATAAAATGCGGATTGGGAATGGTCACAAATTCCGAGATATTCATAACCCAAGTCTTTACAATATTCTGCCATATCCTTCAGGGAATTCAAGCCATCACTATAAGTGCTGTGGTTATGAAGGATTCCTTTCAGATCAGTTACTTCAATTAGTTTCGGGATTTTATTTTCACGGGCAAGTCCTACTTCAGTTAATCCTTCGCGTAATTCAGGTTCTATGTATTGTAATCCATGGGAATTATATATCGCTGTTTCCGCTTGTATTACAGATTTGTAACCAGTCTTTTGTTTAGTCACAGGTTGGGAACCTATGCTACTAATATGTTCTTGGGTTGCTGTTGTTTCAAATAATTTATCGTAAAATTCATTGTCATTGCAGGTAGTTAATTCTACCTTAATATTTGCCATATTTTCTATATCATCAATACCTATAGCATTTTTAGAAGCAATTAAAATTTCAATTTTATCGATGACTTCACATTTTCTTCGTATATCACCCGTTAAGGAAATTAATTCAGTATTGTATTTTGTTTTAAAGTCTTCGACTAGTTTTAATGCAAATTTTTCTATTGTAGCGTAATGAAATTTCCCTTTATTGGATCGATGAAATTCAATTTGCTTTTTTACTTCTATTTGTGTTTTAGAGCCAAAACCTTTTAAAGTGATCAGCCTGTTTTCATTACAGGCATAAAGCAATTCGCCTATGCTTTCTATCTCCAATTCCCGCCAAAGCTGTCCCACTTTTTTAGGCCCTATACCTTTTACTCCCAGTATTTCAATTACACCAACTGGTGTTTTTTCAATCATTTCATTTAATTCTTTCAGGCTTTTGGTAGTTTGCAATTCATTTATTTTAGCGGCAATGCCTTTGCCTATTCCTTCTATTTGTTCCAACTCCTGCAATGATTTTCCTGCCAGATCAATATCTGTTTTGTTTAATTTATAGGCTGCATTAGCAATGGATTTTATTTTGAAGGGGTTTTCTTCATGCAATTCCATTAATTGAGCGGTAAGTTTAAGGGCGGCTGCTATTTCCTCAGTGGTCATATTTTGTAGAGATAACAAATGAAAAACGAAGTTATGAATCTGCGTACTTAATTTTTAATTTTCCTTACGCGTATCCCATTATTTTATAAGTAACAAATCCAATTATTTCTTTCAGAAAATTATTCCAATCTTCCATAGCTGAGAGGTTGGGAATAAATAAATGATCGAATTCAAATTTTCTTGGGCCAGAATAGCGGTCAGTACTATAGGGAGCAGCAATAATACCCGCTTTGTTAAAACAGGCTAAACTCCGTCGCATGTGGAATGCTGAAGTGATCAATAAATAATTTCCCTTGATATTTTCTTTGTCGATCAATTGTTTTGTAAATGTGGCATTTTCATGCGTATTTCTTGATTCATTCTCGATCAAAAAATTCTGTTCGGGAACGCCTAAGGTGAGTAAATAACGTTTAACATAGTTGCCTTCTTTTTCATCAGGATGTAAAATACTTCCAGATCCCCCGGTAAATATTATTTTTTTAATGGTGCCTCGTTTGTATAATTCCAACGCCTGGAATAAACGATCGGAACCTCTTAAAAATTGTAAACGATCCAAATTCTGGTCATATATTACCATTCCTCCTAGTACAATTCCTGCATCGTATATTTTTAAATTTTCATAACGTGTTGCAGGTATCTCCCATTGCCTCATACATTCATCAAAAATAAATGCATTGGAAAAAAAAAGTGTTAGGCCCAGCGCCCAATGTATATAATTTTTCCTTCGTTTTTCATTTTTTGTAAAAACAGAAAAAAATAATAAAGTGATGATCCAAACCAATGGAGTAATTATGAAGGCAAGTAGTTTAGAAAATATGAAAAACATAAAAATAGTTATACCTGGATAGTTTGTAATTCCTTGTTTTTAACAGGAGCCGCATACATTTTAATAAACAAATTAAACAAGCCTTTCTGCTCACCATTCATTTTCGAAATTTTATTATTGATGTAATTAATATAATCTTGTTTTTCAGATAAGGTGTACTTATTAGCATATTGCGAGTTATTTTCACAAATATCAGAAGCGATAAAATTTACGTTCCATAATTTATAATCACGATAAATTTGTTGATCAACTAATGCAGTCAATTGTTTTATTTTATCATTGTCATTATCCGTTTTTTCTAATTCTTCTAATTCATTGGTTATGGGTGTTCCCACTGTCATGTGAATTCGCCCTTTTTGCTGAACAATACCTGTGATAATGCTATTCATGTCTTCACCCGGTGATTTTATATATTTTGTATGGAGCGATGAAAGATAAAGTTCCTGAACCTTAAGGGCATCACAAGGTTCATATTCATATGAAATAGTTAAAGGGACAATTCTTAACTGAGAAAATTTTTCAGCGAAACTGCCATTTCCACTCATATTAAGCATTTTTAAAAGTCCGGTTTGTGTTTGATCATTGCCATCTTTCGCCCGCCCATTACGTTGCGCTATCCAGACGGATATTTTTTTATCATTTATCGTATGACGAATATAAGAGGACAATTTTTTAGAAATATCATATAATTCACGTCCTGTACCCTCACGCAATACGGTAAACATTCTGTTTAATTTTCCGAAATCAGTGATAAAACCTTCTTTCATGAGGTTATCTCCAAAAGTAATTTCTGAAGTGCTGAAACCATGTTCCACCAATAAAATTTGGAGTATAGCGGAATCCAATAAAATATCGCGGTGATTTGCGACAAATAAGTAAGATTGGTTTTTATCTAAGTTCTCAAATCCATTGCAAGTAAGTCCGTTTGCGGAACGTTCTACAATGGTACGAATAGCAGGATGCATAAATTCAATTTGAAATTCCATTGCGGAATTTACTTTTTGGGCTTTGGACAATACCTCTTCAAGGCCCATTTTCGGCCATAAATTATTAATCAATTTCATAAATAAAGGCTCTTTTA
Organism: Bacteroidia bacterium; assembly: GCA_038258655.1. GTDB lineage: Bacteria > Bacteroidota > Bacteroidia > 2-12-FULL-35-15 > 2-12-FULL-35-15 > 2-12-FULL-35-15. Next base: position 9,409 of record JBBSPS010000076.1, on the reverse strand, counting down.
TTATCCTTTGCAGCACACTATGTGCTTCATGGTCATAAAATGGGCGTATATCATCAAAAGTTAGAATTTCGTTCATGAAAATTTTATCACTATTTAATTACTAAAGTAGTATTTTTTGATTAATTTATAGAAAGAAATTATTGTTGATTTTTAAAAATCATATTTTCATATTCTTTCCCAATGCTGAAGCGCAAATATATGTTTTAACAGGTATAATTACTTATTTTTTAAATAAATGGGCTAAAAGGGCAGCTGAGGAAAAAAATTGGTTGCCAACATATTTTATTATATGCGGCAACCAACATTATATTAGAAAGGGGATGTTGTTTTTTTTTTAGTTTCAGGTAATTATTTTTGCATCCGGATAACGATCTTTCCATGTTTTAAATGCGTTCATGGTTCTAACGGTTATAGTAGTTCTATAATCTACCTGTATCTTTATTTTTGGGCGGTTATCTACAACTATTTTCTTAGTTCTCATAATAGTATATTAAAATTTCATACTTTATATAACTCAACATCTTTGCCAACTATTGTAGGATTAACATCTTTTAACAAAGCCAATATTATTTTACTTTTTCTTTTTTTACTTTTTTATCAGGCCCCACAGGGTTACGAAATACAAACTCTTTATCAAATACATCCAAAACTATTTTTGCATTTTTTTGTACTTTCCCGGCTAATATTTGTTTTGAAAGCTCATTCAATACACGTTTTTGCAATACCCGTTTTATGGGACGAGCGCCAAATTGAGGATCAAACCCAAGTTGCGCAAGCCAGTCAATAGCTTCGGGACTTGCGGTAAGGTCAATATCATTTTCTTTTAGCATTTTAGAGATTCCAGAAAATTGTAATTCTACAATACGGTGCACATTATCGCGGTTGAGCGGAGCGAACATGATAATTTCATCGATGCGGTTCAAAAATTCAGGGCGTATTGTTTTCTTTAATAATTCAAAAACTTCCACTTTTGTTTTTGCAATTATTTCATCTCTATTGTTATCGTTTAAATTTTCAAAATTTTCCTGGATCAGATGTGAACCAATATTGGATGTCATAATAATGATCGTGTTTTTGAAATTAACAACACGGCCTTTGTTATCAGTCAATCTGCCATCATCCAATACTTGCAATAAAATATTGAATACATCTGGATGCGCTTTTTCAATTTCATCTAATAACACAACACTGTATGGCTTTCTGCGAACAGCTTCCGTTAATTGTCCGCCTTCTTCGTAACCAATATATCCCGGAGGTGCTCCAACTAAGCGACTTACAGCGTGCCGTTCCTGGTATTCGCTCATATCAATTCTGGTCATACTGTTTTCATTGTTGAATAAAAATTCAGCCAAGGCCTTGGCTAATTCAGTTTTACCGACACCTGTTGTTCCCAGAAAAATAAATGAGCCTATCGGGCGTTTAGTGTCCTGCAATCCGGCACGGCTTCTGCGCACTGCATCACTGATGGCTTCAATGGCTTCTTCCTGGCCAACAACACGTTGATGTAATTCATCTTCCAAATGCAATAATTTTTCACGTTCGCTTTGTAACATACGTGAAACGGGAATCCCTGTCCAGCCTGCTACCACGCCGGCGATGTCTTCACTGTCAACTTCTTCTTTGATCATCTGCAAACCATTTTGCTGCATTTCTGCCAGTTTGCTTTCAAAAGATCTCAATTGTGTTTCAGCTTCTTTAACTTTCCCATAACGTATCTCAGCCACTTTACCATAATCACCATTGCGTTCGGCCTGATCCGCTTCAAATTTTAAATTTTCAATTTCTTCTTTTACTTTTTGAATACCTTCTACCACTTCTTTTTCACCTTGCCATTTAGCTCGCAGATCCGTTCGTTGATCCACTAACTCAGCTATCTCTTTATTTAGATTTTCTAATTTGTTCTTATCATTTTCACGTTTGATGGCTTCCCGTTCAATTTCCAACTGACGGATTTTACGTTCCAACACATCCAATTCTATTGGCATTGAATTGATCTGCATGCGTAATTTTGACGCGGCTTCATCCATCAGATCAATCGCTTTATCAGGTAGGAAACGGTCATTAATATATCGTTGTGATAATTCTACAGCAGAAATAATCGCTTCATCTTTAATACGTACTTTGTGATGCGATTCATATTTTTCTTTGATACCACGTAAAATAGAAATAGCATCTTCCGCATTTGGTTCATCTACCATTACTTTCTGAAAACGTCTTTCAAGCGCTTTATCTTTTTCAAAATACTTTTGAAATTCGTTTAATGTAGTAGCCCCGATAGCGCGTAATTCTCCTCGCGCTAAAGCGGGTTTTAAAATATTTGCCGCGTCCATTGCACCTTCGCCACCACCGGCACCTACAAGCGTATGAATTTCATCAATGAATAAAATGATCTCTCCATCAGCTGATATTACTTCTTTAACAACAGATTTTAAACGCTCTTCAAACTCTCCTTTAAATTTTGCACCTGCAATTAATGCACTCATATCAAGCGAAAATATTTGTTTTGTTTTTAAATTATCAGGTACATCCCCATTGATGATACGGTGCGCTAAACCTTCTGCAATAGCAGTTTTACCAACACCGGGTTCGCCCACAAGTATGGGATTGTTCTTTGTTCTGCGCGATAGTATTTGCAATACTCTCCGTATTTCTTCATTACGTCCTATAACAGGATCTAACTTTCCTTTTTTAGCTTGCTCATTCAGATTAATAGCATATTTGTTCAACGCGTTGTAAGTTTCTTCAGCAGTTTGGCTGGTGACTTTAGCGCCCTTACGAAGTTCATTGATAGCCGCTTTTAAGTCTTTTTCGTTAACGCCATTATCTTTTAATAATTGTGAAATGGTATCTTTTGTTGAAAGGATGGCAAGCAATAAATGTTCGATGGAAACATATTCGTCACCGTATTCTTTTAAATAAGTAGCTGCTTTTGCAATGGCTTGATTTGCGTGGTTAGAAAGAAATGGTTGCCCTCCTGAAACTTTCGGGTAGGTTTCAATTATCTTATCCAATGCTAAAGTGAAATTTTGGGTATTGATGTTTAGTTTTTTAAGAATGAAAGGCGTTACATTTTCATCTACTTCCAAAATGCCCTTTAAGATATGTCCGTTCTCAATGGCTTGTTGCCCATTAACGGTTGCAATTTGCAATGCTTGTTGCACTGCTTCCTGCGATTTGATTGTAAAATTATTTAAGTTCATAGTTTTATGATTTTATGTTTATCAAAGGTCAAAAGATGGTCCAAGAAAAAAAATGATATTTATCAGGACTAAATGGCTGAAGCCTTTTAATTTGAATGACTTTTTGGCTTTACAGTTTGGGGGAGAATGACTGTTTAACAGGATGCCAAAATGATAATATATATATTTACCAAAAATAATATAAAAATGGAAAATAAAACAAGAAAAAAAAGAGTAAGTATTGTACTCGCAATATTTTTGATCATGAATATTTCTAATATGCTGAGAAGCTCAACATTAAAGGACATAAGAGGAGTAGATATACTTCAGCTAATTGCCTGCGGGATGCTGATCGGGGCCTTGATAGTGAATTTTGTTATTGGGAGCAGAAATAATAAAGAATAATTAAAGGGGAAAATTTCACAGAGTTATACGGAGAAGCACAGAGTTTTTAATTTATGACTAAATTCTTTAAACCTTTTTAATTTTTTTTGCTTAGTGAATCTCTCTGTGCCTTCCCTGTAATTTTGTGTTACATTAATTCATGGGCACATCAATAATTAAAACTTCCGCATCAGTATTTATTTTTATAGATATTTTCTCAGTCTCCCAAATACCAATAGCATCACGTTTTTCCAGTTTTTGACCTTCGATGGTTGGTTCTCCTTCAATCACAAAAATATACGCACCATTTCCTTTGTGCTGAATTGTATAATCAACTGAAGCTCCTGCTTTGAATTTCCCTAATGAAAAATATACATCCTGATTGATCCACATTACATCTTCATCTTTTACAGGAGACACAAGGGTTTTGAATTTTCCATTTTTTTCTTCTTCGGTAAAAATGCGTTGGTCATAACGTGGTTCAATGTTTTTTACTTTAGGAAACACCCATATCTGCAAAAGATTTATTGGTTCTGTTTTAGAATGATTGTATTCAGAATGCATTAATCCTGATCCAGCACTCATAGCTTGTATCTCATTGGGTTTAATTACGCCAATGTTTCCCATGCTGTCACGATGTTCCAATGTTCCACTAAGTGGGATGGTAACAATTTCCATGTTATCATGCGGGTGCATTCCAAAACCCATTCCGGGAGCAACGATGTCATCATTTAATACACGCAACAACCCAAAATGGACTTTGCTTGGATCATTATAACTTGCGAAACTAAAGGAATGGTGGGCGTTTAGCCAACCATGATCAGCATGTCCGCGTTCAGATGCTTTGTGAAAAACAGTTTTCATTTTTATTTATTTTTAATGAAATCATTTAGCAGAATGTGCACATAATGAGGGTCTCGAAAATATTGTCAGTTCCTCAGTAGTATGCTTTTTTGTAATGTCCTCTATATCCTAAAAGCTTTAAATAAATCGTTAACTGCCTTAATTCATTATCAATTTTGGCAGATCATTGGAAATACTGTTATGAAAAGCAAGTGCATGTATTTCAGGACTCATGTATTGTATCAAAGGTAAGGTTGATAGAATATCCATTACTTCTCTCTGTGATTTTGCGATCATAGTAATCCAAAGTAAGGATCTGTCCGCAGCAAGAGCGTATTGTATAATTTTCCCTTCTTCCATTAATTTATTAACGCGGGCACGATGTTTAGGAATTAACGCAACAAAACTCTTATCGAGTTGTTGTGGCAATTTTATATTGATCATGTATTCTCTCATAGTATAACAGTATTTAATAATATATGTCGCATACTCATTGTTGCATTTTGCCAACTAATATGCGGGAACGTAACCTTATCTTTTTCATTGCGAACTCCCATCAAATAGAGTAGGGGAAGGTAATGATCATCCGAAGGATGGTTGATTTTATATACATCATTTGTTTTTTTTATATTAATTAGTGTTATTGAATCATCTTTCAAAAAAGCATCCTCAATTGTTGTATCAAATTTTAAAGCCCAATCAAGTGGTTCTGCATCTATGTTATTAAAATCAAGATGTGAAAAATTATGCGTCACATTTCCGCTTGCTAAAATTAATACATTCTGTTCACGTAGAGGCGAAAGTTTTTTAGCAAGTTCATAATGCTGTTCAAATGTTTTGGTACGATCCAAACTTAATTGTAAAACCGGAATATTTGCTTCAGGGAACAAATGTAATAACATGCTCCATGCGCCATGATCCAAGCCTCGTTTATTATCATGCTGAAGTGGTTCACCAATTAATTTTTCAATAACCGGAATTAAATTTAATGCTGCTTTCACCGGATATTCAACTGCAAATAATTCGTTAGGGAATCCTCTGAAGTCATGATATGTTGAAAGAGTTTCAGAAGAAGTAACGTAAATGCCATTTGTTTCCCAATGTGCCGAGATCACAACAATAGCACTTACGTTTTTTAATTGTTCACCAATTTTATTAAGATCATCTGTATAAGCATTTTCCGCAATAGCGTTCATAGGTGAGCCGTGGCTCACAAATAGTGCAGGCGTAATATGTTTATCCATTGCATTCATCTTAAGATGTTTAAAAATAATTATTTTGGAGTAACGATTTCGATTTCAGCTTCTAATTTTACTTCTTTACCAACCATAGCGCTTCCTGATTCAATTAAAGCATTCCAAGTTAAACCAAAGTCAAATCGATCAATGGAGCTTTCTAAAGTAAATCCGGAACGTATATTTCCCCATGGATCTATTACTTGACCGCCATAATTTACTTTAAATTCAATTGGTTTGGTTACATCTTTTATTGTAATATTTCCCGAAAGAATATATTCATCTTCATTTTTTTTCTTTATTTCTTTTGAAATGAATTTTATTACAGGAAAGTTAGTCACATCAAAAAACTCAGGTGAACGTAAATGATTGTCTCTATCAACCATCTTAGTATCAATGGAATTTACATCAATTTCTAATTCGATTTTTGCGTTTTCAAAATCAAGCCCATTTGTTTCAACTTTTAGTTTGTAATTAGGAAATGATCCTTTTGTCTTAGAAATCACCATGTGTCTTACAGCAAAGTGAATGCTTGAGTGTATTGGATCTAATGACCATACTGTTACTCCTTCTTTTGTTTTTGTTTCCATTTTGTTTTTTTTGATTGTTTAAATTATTATTTGTTTTTACATTAAATGTACATACATATATTAAGCCAAATTTTTTTAATCTCGTAGTTTGTCCAAAATACGATTCAGCTCTTTGGCTTCTGTAAGGTTGATTGTTTTTAAATTACTCTCAGCTGCTTCCACAACTTTGTTTATTGTTTTTAATAGGTCCAAACCTTTTTCAGTGATAATAATATCCACTTGTCTGCGATCAGCTTTACACTCTTTGCGATCAACTAATTTCTTTAATTTTAGTTTGTCAACCAGTCTGGATGCGTTTGACATTTTGTCCAACATTCTTTCCTGCAACAAACTAACTGAGGCAGGATTAGGTAACTGCCCCCTTAGAATGCGTAAAATATTATATTGTTGTGAAGAAATTCCGTAGGGTTTGAATATTTTGTTGTGGTGCGTATTTAACCAACTATTAGTAAAAATTATGTTTACAGCGAGTTTTTGATATTCACTGCTGAAACTTTTATTCTGTTTTATTTCTTTTTCTAATTCCATTTCAAAATATTACTATACAAATGTATACATATAATTTGTTATATGCAAATGTATTTAATGTATATACATGTAAAATTAAGGATTAATATTTTGAGCAGCTACCCATGCTGTACTCCAAGCATTTTGAAAATTAAATCCTCCTGTAATTCCATCTACATCTATTATTTCTCCGGCAAAGTATAAGCCCTTAACAACTTTGCTTTGCATCGTAGTAAGTTCTATTTCTTTTAAGTTTATCCCACCACAGGTTACAAATTCTTCTTTAAAAGTAGTTTTACCCTTAACTGTATATTCATTATTGATAAGAATATTGATTAGGAAATTAGAATTTTTTTTAGGTAGGTCAGACCATCTAGTAGTTTCTGGAATACCAGCAGCGTGCACCAAATATTCCCAAAGCCTTTTTGGCAATTCAACCGGACAATTTTTAATGACATATTGTGCAGGGTTTTCATGACGTTGATTCGAAAATTCTATACGCAATTTTTCTTCAGTATATTTTGGTAACCAGTTAACGATCGCTGTAAAATTATAATTCAAATCATTTAATTCTCTAGCTCCCCAAGCGGATGCTTTTAATATTGCAGGTCCGCTAAGTCCCCAGTGTGTTATCATTAGGGGGCCTTCGGTTTCTAATCTTGTATTTGCTATTCGTACTTTTGCATGAGTAACCGAAACACCCATTAATTGTGTAACCGGACTATCAGGAATATTAAAAGTGAACAAGGAAGGTACAGGTTTAATGATCGAGTGGCCTAATTTTCTGAGCCAGTTGTATGCTGTTTCTTTTGAATTTCCTCCTGTGGCAATAATTAGTTTTGTGCAGGTAAATATCCCACCACCATTTGCTGTTAAAATAAACTGACCTTCTTCTTTTTGTATGCTCTCAATATCAACATTCAATTTTATTTCTATTCCTGAGCTTTTTGCTTCCTGAATCAAACAATCAACAATAGTTTGAGAATTATCTGTTATTGGAAACATTCTGCCATCTATTTCCGTTTTTAATTTTACTCCTCGTTGTTCAAACCAGTTAATTGTATCAGTAGTGGTAAATCTGCTAAAAACATTTCGTAATTCTTTTTCACCACGAGGATAATTTTTTATTAATGCTCCATTATCAAAACAGGCATGTGTTACATTACAACGGCCTCCGCCGGATACTCTTACTTTAGAAAGTAGCTTAGAACTTTTTTCCAATAAAGTAATTGTGCAATTTTTATGTATTTGTGCAGCATTGATGGCTGCAAAAAAACCTGCGGCACCGCCTCCAATAACTATAATGTGTTTAGGATCCAAGTATGCTTTTAATTAATAATTTCCCAGTCTTCAATTTCTCCATCCCTAATTTTAAACATCGGATGAGTGTCCAGGGTATTCAGTTTTTTTATTTCTTTAAATTTAAGGGAATCTCTTTTAAAAAGCTTTTTTCTTAAGTGTTCTATTTCATAGTCTACTTGTCCGGATGTAACAGAAATTTTTAAACTTTTGAAATCCCAGTCTATTTTATTTTTATCAAAAGAATATTTCCTTTCAGTAGCTTCTTTATAGATCGCGGACAAATAATAATTAATAGAATTAATCGGATCTTTTGTTTTTTTAAAGCGATTCAATTGGGGATGGTTTTTATACCCTTTCGTCCTTCCTTCTAACACATGTTTTGCTAGAAGAGTCTCTCGCCAAAGGGCTACAAGACCCATCGTGTCAAGATATTTCAGGTGTAATGACCATAACCTCATGTTATTTTTGCTGATTTTTATAAATAAGTAAAGTGTCTTCATTTATATTTTCTTTACCTGTTGGCGTTAATTTTAAAACAGGGGCGTTCACTCCTTTTTCTATTTTTTTATTTGAAACGAATACACGCGCTTCATCCCACATTTCCGCTTCAATAAAACTATTCAATAATTGTTCGCCACCTTCTACCAATAGGGATTGTATGTTTCTATTTGTCAATTCTTTTAATATCTGCGGAACAATAGCTTGTTCAAAATCAATTTTCAGGTATTCTAAATTAGTTGAGGATAAGGTTTCGGTAGCAGTAAATATCAACGTTGGAGTACTTCCATCAAATAAATGGAAGTCTTTTGGAATCCTGAGCCATTTATCAATAGTAATCCGTAAGGGGTTTTTACCGCTCACTTCGCGCACAGTTAAATTAGGATTATCCATCAGCGCTGTATTTGTTCCGACCATAATCGCTTGTTCTTCGCTGCGCCATTGATGCAACAATTTTTTTGATTCAGAATTACTGATCTGTAATGGTTTTTGTGTAGTTGATACAGTTCGTTTTGCATCAATAAATCCATCAGTTGATTGCGCCCACTTCAAAATTATATAGGGGTGTTTTTTTTCGTGGAAAGTAAAAAAGCGTTTATTCAATTTTTTACATTCATTTTCCAATACTCCTACTTTAACATCTATTCCTGTTTTTGCAAGCTTTTCAATCCCTTTTCCGGAAACGAGAGAATGAGGGTCAATTGTACCAATAACAACATAGGGTATTTTATGTAAGATTATTAGATCAACGCATGGAGGTGTTTTTCCGAAATGCGAGCAGGGTTCCAGGTTCACATATAAAGTAGATTTTTTTAACAACGCTTTATTTTCAACCGAACTGATCGCATTTACTTCTGCATGAGCTTGTCCG
>JBBSPS010000075.1:0-16379 GCA_038258655.1 Bacteroidia bacterium | reverse complement strand
TTATGAACTGTTGAAAAAAACACGAGTCGGGATAGATAGTTTTAAGGGGAAACAGGGAAACATAGACCATTTTCAATTAGATTTATTCCCAGAGTAATTTTTGAGGAAACTCCAGTATTGATAACTCTGTATATGGATTCAGGATCAGCTTTTACAAATAGTTCATCGTCAATTAATTCCGTGATCTTAATATTCTTTTTATTTGCATACTGCCTGAATAATATTATTTTTTCTTTTAAAATTTTACTGAAATCAGAAATTTGATTGTGATCGTAAATACTAAACCCTTTATTAATTCTTTCAAGATCAAAAAAGTTTACAATATCTTTAGTTAATTTACCAAGACTGTTTTTAATCACCTTTAACTCTTTGGTTTCCCCGTGCTTGTTGATATATTCTTCTAAATAGTTGTTAATTAAAGTCAAAGGTGTTTTTGTTTCATGCGCCAAATTAACGAAAGAGTTTGTTCTTTTTTCATTTGCAAGTTCAAGCTCGTGTGTTCTTTCTTTTACTTTTATAATTAATTCAGAGTTTAGCTCCTGAAGCGCTCTTTCTGAAATCAACAGTTTTTGATATTCTTCTTTGGATTGCCTTACGGCTTGCTTTATAAATAAAATTGTCATAATTAACAACCCTATATTTGTTAAGACAATTACTAACGTTTCACTTCCATTCTTAAAATGGAGGAGAGGCTCAAGTATAATATCAAGGTCAGTCTGAAAAAATGCTTTCACTGGCAAACATACCCAAAACAGAATAGCGAATGCTCCAATAATTTCTTCTTTATAATTTCCATCCTTATTTTTAAGATACTTTGCAATTATTGCCCGAATTAAAGAATATAAAAAGGATACAGAATAAAAGAACGGAACTATTGCTAATAGCCTTCTGGATGACTCAAGATTTTTGGTTATATAATATGGAATAATGAAACATAAAATAAAGGGAATAAAGAGAAATATAAATGATCCACGATAAGCATAAAATTTCAGTTTCTTTAAATCGAAAACCTTATAAAAATAAAAAGGAAGATACATTGCCATTATTATAGATACTGAAAAAGCTAAAATGTTTTGAAGTACAATAGAAATTGGTATATTTTTATCTGGAAGCAGACCACTAACTATATTATACTGAATTAGCAAATACAGCAATATTAAATAATACAAGCGACTTTTTTCTGATGGTCTCGATAAATAATGTATGACTTGATAAAAAAAGAATACCAATTCAAATAACGAAACCAAGAATACTATAATGTGCATTTCGGTACCAAAAACCCCCATGTATAATCCTTTATTTTATGTAGCAAATATAGTATAATTGTAAGTTCAAACTTGATTTCAATTTGATTAGCAAAAATTCATTTCATTTCCTTAATAATTCTTGTTTAATATATTTCTTCAAAACTCCTATTGTTTATTTATCTTTGGTTTTTAAGATTATTTGAATGTGCAACAAAAAAGTATAGGAAAGCGTATTATTTAAAGAGGTTATCAAAAAAAGTGCTTATCCAACGACCAATTTACTTAGAAACATCAATTCCTGAGAATGTTTCTTTTTACAAAAAATTTGGATTTAATGTATACAAAGAATTAAATTTTAATCATAAATTATTTCTTATTTCTAATCATCAGTAAAAAAAATTATATGAAAATAGCAATCATCGGATGCGGAAACATGGGTTTGATCTATGCACGTGCATTTTTGAAATACAACATTGTTTCCAAAGAAAATTTATTGCTTGCCGAAAAAAATGAAGCTCGTAAGCAGGAGCTTTTAAAATTAAATGTAGGTGAAGTAACTGTTATTAATGATCTTAAAATAGCGGACAGCGATATTGTTATTGTAGCAGTTAAGCCGCAGGATTTTGATGAGATGGGAGCAGAGCTGAAAAAAGTATTAAGTTCTAAAAATATAATTATCTCTATTATGGCAGGAATGAAACTTGTCCGTATTGAAAATGTGTTGCAACAAAAAAATATTATTCGAGCAATGCCAAATTCACCTGCCGAATTAGGAATGGGAATGACGGCATTTACTGCGGATAAAGCATTAACTATTGAACAGATCCGTAAAGCAGAAAATTTACTAGCAACTACTGGTCGCACCGTATTTTTTGAAAATGAAGACTTGTTGGATGCCGTTACTGCATTAAGTGGCAGTGGCCCTGCATATTTTTTCTATTTAGTAAAACACATGATAGAAGCCGGAAAACAAATGGGATTTGATGAGGCGACATCCGCTATGCTGGTAAAACAAACAATGTTGGGATCATATCATTTGATTAACAATGCAAATAAATCATTGGACGAATTAATAAAAGCTGTTGCATCTAAAGGTGGAACTACCGAAGCCGCGCTTTCTGTTTTTAATGAAACACTGGTTGGGGGAAATTTGGAGAAAGGTATTATTAAAGCAAGGGATAGAGCAAGTGAATTATCGAAATAAATAATTAATTTTCGGAGCATTTATTTCTAGGAACACACCATCGAAGCAATCTGTATAACATGTCAAGTATAACTTCATTCGAACAATATCAACAGGAATATAAACGTAGTGTTGATGATCCTGAAAACTTTTGGGCTGAACAAGCGGAACAATTTGTCTGGAATAAAAAATGGGACAAAGTTTTGGAATGGAACTTTACAGAACCCAACGTAAAATGGTTTCTTGGCGGCAAACTAAATATTACGGAAAATTGTTTGGATCGTCATCTCAAGGAACGTGGAGATCAAACAGCAATGATATGGGAACCAAATAATCCCAGTGAAGCTTCAAGGAAAATTTCTTACAAAGAACTTTACACTGATGTATGCCGCTTTGCCAATGTGCTGAAAAAAAATGGAGCAAAAAAGGGCCACCGCATATGCATTTACATGCCAATGGTTCCTGAATTGGCGATCGCTGTTTTAGCTTGCGCTAGAATTGGAGCGATCCATTCCGTTGTGTTCGCCGGTTTTTCCTTCAAATCCCTTTCGGATAGGATTAATGATGCAGCATGTAATATTGTAGTGACTGCTGATGGTAGTTTCCGAGGAGCTAAAGTTATTCCTCTTAAAAGTGTTGTGGATGAAGCCCTGCTTACTTGTCCATCAGTAAATAAAATGCTTGTACTAAAACGTACAAACACCAAAGTGAAAATGCAGGAGGGCCGTGACCTTTGGTGGCATGATGAAATAAAAAAAAATTCTGATGATTGTCCTGCTGAAATAATGGATGCTGAGGATATGCTCTTTATTCTTTATACTTCCGGCTCGACGGGTAAACCAAAAGGGGTGGTGCATACAACAGCGGGGTATATGATCTATGTTGATTACACTTTTCGAAATGTTTTTCAATACAATGATGGAGAGGTTTATTGGTGCACTGCTGACGTAGGTTGGATCACCGGCCACTCCTATTTAATTTATGGGCCATTGCTAGCAGGGGCTACAACACTTATGTTTGAAGGTATTCCTACTTTTCCTGATGCCGGACGATTTTGGAATGTGATTGATAAACACAACGTAAATATTTTTTATACAGCTCCAACTGCTATTCGTTCGCTACAAGCAATGGGTTTGGATTTTGTGAAGCCATATAAATTAGATTCTCTTCGTGTGCTTGGAACAGTTGGAGAACCTATCAATGAAGAAGCATGGAACTGGTACAATGAAAACATCGGGAAGAAAAAATGCCCGATCGTTGATACATATTGGCAAACTGAAACGGGTGGGATCATGATCTCTCCTATTGCGGAAGTTACCAAAACAAAACCGGGTTTTGCAACACTTCCTTTACCGGGTGTTCAGCCTGTGCTTATGGATGAGGCAGGTAAAGAGTTAGAAGGGAATAGTGTAGAAGGCAGATTGTGTTTTAAATTTCCATGGCCGGGAATAATTCGTACAACTTATGGTGATCATCAACGATGCAAGGAAATTTATTTTACAACATACAAAGGATATTATTTTACTGGCGACGGATGCAGGCGCGATAAAGATGGCTATTATAGGATCACAGGGCGGGTGGATGATGTAATAAAAGTGTCCGGGCATTTACTTGGTACAGCCGAAATTGAAAATGCGATAAACCTACATCCGGACATTGTTGAAAGCGCAGTAGTAGGTTTTCTTCACGATATAAAGGGTTGGGGAATCTATGCGTTTGTTATTTGCGACCACGAACGGAAAGATGAAGACAAATTAAAAAAAGAAATTACGGATACTGTTGTTAAATATATGGGAGCCATTGCTAAGCCTGATAAAATCCAAATTGTAAAAGGACTTCCAAAAACGCGAAGTGGAAAAATTATGCGTAGAATTTTACGAAAAATTGCCGAGGGTGATGTAACTAATTTAGGAGATACTTCTACTCTACTTGATCCATTGGTTGTTGAAGAGATAAAAAGTAACATTGTTAAATAATAAAATTACATGGAAGCAAAAATAATAATAGATTTTTTTGAACGTGATCTTAATAAATTGAAAGAAGAGATCAGTTTATATAAGAATGAATCCGATTTATGGAAGGTAGAAAAAGATATAAAAAATTCTTCTGGAAATTTAACGCTTCATATTATTGGTAATCTTAATTATTTCATTGGTGCAGTTCTAGGAAATACTGGCTATGTGAGAGAACGCGATAAGGAATTTTCTGATTCTAATGTTCCCAGTTCAAAAATGATAAAAGAAATAGATGCGATTATTTCTTTGACCAAAGAAGTGTTGGCAAAATATTCTGATGAAAAATTACAGAAGGATTACCCCCACGAATTTTTAGGAAAAATAGTATCCAACTCATTCGTATTGTTACAATTATTGGTACATCTAAATTATCACCTCGGACAAATTAATTATCACCGCAGACTTACAATATGAATCACCCAGGTAGGTAGCGTATTAAAAAATGTTAAAACTTTTATACTTCCTGATTTTGACCTACCTTCGTTATTCAAAAATAAAATGTGTCTGATAGCTTAGTTATTATACCAACCTATAACGAAAAAGAAAATGTGGAGCGAATGATTCGCAAAGTATTTTCTCTGTCACCTTTCCATATATTAATTGTTGACGATGGTTCTCCTGATGGGACTGCTGCTATTGTCAAAAATTTAATCCCGGAATTTTCCGATAGATTATTTATTGAAGAACGAAAAGGGAAATTGGGCTTGGGAACAGCTTACATTCACGGTTTTAAATGGTCGCTGAAACATTCGTACGAATATATTTTTGAAATGGATTGTGATTTTTCGCATGATCCTGAGGACTTACTTCGTTTGCGCGCTGCATGTGTAAATGGTGCTGATATAGCAGTTGGTTCGCGATATGTAAAAGGCGGAAAAGTTAAAAATTGGCCGATAGGTCGCATATTAATGTCCTACTTTGCATCGGTGTATGCACGGATGGTGTTATGGATTAGTATATATGATACCACGGCAGGATTTAAATGTTATAAACGGAAAGTACTTGAAAGAATAAAATTCGATGACATTAAATTTGTTGGATACGCGTTTCAGATCGAAATGAAATATACGGCCATTAAACTTGGATTTAAAATTGTGGAAGTACCAATAACATTTATTGATAGAGTAGAAGGAGCTTCAAAAATGAGTAAGGGTATATTTAAAGAAGCATTTTGGGGGGTATTGAGAATGCGATTTAAAAAAATTAATTAAAATAAGCTTGTTCGACCCCGGAGGGGCCGTACGTTTGTAGCGGCATAATGTTTCTATAAATATACGGCCCCCTCGGGGTCGAACGTTTAGAGCAATAAAAATTATTAAAGAGACTAATATTATCATGAAGATAGTAATCAATAATGCAAACATTGTTAACGAAGGAAAAATAATTAAAGGTAGTGTTCTAATTGAAAATAATTTTATTCTTAAAATTTCCGAATCATTAATTGATATTAAAGTCGATAAAATAATTGATGGAACAGACAAGTATTTATTCCCCGGCTGTATTGATGATCAGGTACACTTTCGTGAACCGGGCTTAACTCATAAAGCTGAAATTTATACTGAAGCAAAAGCTGCAGTAGCAGGTGGCGTAACATCTTATATGGAAATGCCAAATACCATTCCCAATGTATTTACGCAACAATTATTGGAAGAAAAATATAAACGAGCATCCGAAGTATCGCTTGCAAATTATTCCTTTTTTATGGGCGCTTCAAATGATAATTTGGAAGAAGTCCTAAAAATAAATCCTAAAAACGTATGTGGGATAAAAGTGTTCATGGGTTCATCAACAGGAAATATGCTAGTAGATAAACGTGAAACATTAGAAGGCCTTTTCTCTAAATGTAAAATGCTTGTCGCGACACATTGTGAAGATGAAGAAATGATTAAACACAATATGGCGGTATATAAAGAAAAATACGGTGAAGATGTTCCGATGGAATGTCATCCGCTAATTCGTAGTGAGGAAGCATGTTACAAGTCCTCATCATTAGCTGTGGAGCTTGCAAAAAAATACAATACACGTTTGCATATCCTGCACATTTCAACAGCAAAGGAATTGGAATTATTTGACAATAAAATTCCATTAAAACAAAAACGTATTACCGCTGAAGCGTGCATTCATCATCTTTGGTTTAGTGATGAAGATTATAAAACAAAAGGTACATTGATAAAATGGAACCCTGCTGTGAAAAAAGCGAGCGACCGCGATGCAATTTTAAAAGGTGTTTTAGAAAATAAAATTGATGTAATTGCTACCGATCATGCGCCACATACTATTGAAGAAAAAAAACAAACTTATTTTAAAGCGCCATCCGGCGGGCCATTGGTACAACATTCATTTGTAGCGATGTTAGAGTTTTTTTACAAAGGAAAAATTTCATTGGAAAAAATTGCGGAGAAAATGTCACATGCTGTTGCTGATTGTTTTCAGATAGAGAAACGAGGATATATTCGTGAAGGATATTTTGCTGATCTTGTTTTAGTTGATACTAATAGCCCATGGACAGTTGATAAATCAAATATATTGTACAAATGTGGCTGGAGCCCCTTTGAAGGGCAAACATTCCATTCAAAGGTTACGCATACGTTTGTTAACGGTAATTTAATATATGATAATGGGAAGTTTGATGAAAGCAAAAAAGGTCAACGTTTGCTTTTTGAGAGGTAGTTATTTTAGTTTATTGAATTTTTATTTTTTCAATTAAATAATGCCGTGGCAATACCCAAACGTTTTTGGCAAGCATAAAACGACACTTCACTAAATTTGAAATGAATTATAGACAAGGAAATATAAATGACTTATTTGGGTTGAAAAATTTAGCTTTAAAATCATGGACTCCATATAAAAACGAATTAACAAGTAAAAATTGGCAAAGTCTATTTGACACAATTAGTAATTCATAGCTAACAATAAAAAAATTCTGGAGCGCTAAGTAGCAATTGCCTTGCCGCTTGTAACATAGCAGAATTTGCAATTCAGCAAATAAACAAATAAATTATAACTATTGTAAAGGATAATTGCAAATTATCCAAAGGTTCAAGCGACATTACAAATGCCGCTTAGCTGAGGGATTAGTTTTCCCCCTTTAGGGATTAGCTAATTACGTAAACTTATAACCAACACCACGGATAGAGTGGAAGTGTTGCGGGTTTCGTTGGTCTTTCTCAAAATATTTACGGAAGGCAAGTATGTAATTATCAATAGTACGTGATGATGGATATACATCAGTTCCCCACACAGTATCTAAAATATCTTCGCGTGATATAACTTCTCCTTTACGTTCGATTAATAATTTTAGTAATGCAATTTCACGTTTGCTGATCTCAGTTTTTTGTCCGTTAACCCCTTTTATTTCATAAGTAATAAAGTTTACTTCGTTCTCCCCAAAGTTGTATATTTCAATATTTTTTTTTGTTTCCCTGTGCGGGTTATTACGTCTGATAAGTATTGCAACACGCAGTAGTAATTCCTCTAGATTAAAAGGTTTAGTCAAATAGTCGTCAGCTCCCAACTTTAAGCCTTGTATCCTGTCGTTATCGGAACCTTTTGCTGTTAAAAATAAAATTGGGACTTTATTATTCTCTTTTCGAATGGTTTCACATACATCAAAGCCGCTCATTTCCGGAAGCATTACATCTAAAATAATCAGATCAGAATTAGTTATGTGAAATTTTTTTATAGCTTCAAATCCTGTAATGGCTGTTGAAACATGGTACCCTTCCAATTCTAAATTCAATTGAATAGTTTTTAAAAGATGTTCTTCATCCTCAACTAAAAGAATTTTGTGTGTACTCATTTTTTTTGTTTCTAAAACAAAGGTAAAAAATAGACCTTACGCCTAACCCCTCTCCTTAAAAAAGGAAAGGGCAAATCCTTCTTCTTATTCTCCATATGAGTTCTATGGACAAGGAGAAGGATTTAGGACGAAATAATGGTAATAAAAAAAACAGGCGAGCAAATTTGCTCGCCTGTTTTAAAAATATAAGTAGTATGATTAGTGTAAAGTAATCACGTAAGTATTACCGTTAATAGTAACTGTAGCTTGATCATCACAGGTGCCGGTACCATAATCTAATACACGAGTAGCTTTACCTGATGGAGTAATAGATACTGTACCACTTACAATATGGTGACAACCAATCTCTTTGCGTAAAGCTTTTGTAATATTTAATGTGATTGTATTACCTGCTGCGTTTGTGCCTGAGGCGGAACCAGTAATTAAATATACATCATCGGACCATGTTGGAGTGCTTTCACCTGCAATCCATTCGCGAGTACGGTTGGAGGTCCAAGTAATTGTTCCACCACCATTTGCTTTAATGATCTGACCATTTACTGTGATAGAAAAGGTTAAATGATGGGCAGCATTGTGACCGTTATTTACAACTGTTTTTGTACCCAATACTTGATTGTCGTTCACAAAATAGTTGGTAAATGAAATGGTGTGAGTAGAAGCAGAATCACGGTAATGTCCAGAATAAGAAACATTAATGATACCTCTACGGTTTCTGCCATCACCACACATGCAATTAGAAGAACCAAAATTTATTGTAAGTATGTGGGGAACAGATACGGTATCATTAGTAATTGTAGCGCATGTACTCATTATACCTCTTTCCTCAGAACCACCATTACTTGTTGGCATAAAAGAAGTTAAACTGCCTGTAGATGCCTGATCAGCGATAGTATTCACATCATTATAAGTGCCTTCGGCAAGTGCATTATCAGCTGCCGAAGCGGTATCGGAATCTTTTTCATCTTTATCTTTTCTACAAGCTGTAAAAATTATACCTATCGTAGCTGCTACCATAAGGTATTTCATACTATTTTTTGTTTTCATGATTTTATATATTTTTTGTTTTAATTGATTTTCGGTTCTATGACGAACTGAAACCCCAAAAGTTTAATCGAAAGGAAAATTAAATTAATTATTTTATAAAAAGGTTAGTTTATTCAGCTAGTAACTCGCTCCGAACATCGCAGCCGGATTATTCATTTGCTTTTTCCAGACGGGAATATTTTTCTAATAGATGAAAATCGATTGGAACGAGTTTCGGTAAAAACCCCCTGGTTGGCATTTTTTATATCTTCAATGGAATAAAATGCGAAAGGATTATATTCCCGGATAAGTTTTACCACTGTTTGTACATTTTTACGTTTAATGATTGTAAATATCATCTTAACCGGTCCTACCGAGCCTTGCGCATCTACAACAGTTATTCCATGGTTGCCCTTTTTCAACGCATTAATAAGCTGTTCGCAATTTTGATTGGTAATGATACGAATTACCTGTAAGCCTAATGCAAGGCGTTCTTCAATTCTTAATCCAACGTATGTACCGGTTGCGAAACCACCGGCCCAGGCTAAATAACAGGCTATGTTGTTTAAATTTTTCATTACCTGTGCCACAACAATAATCCATATCAGTACTTCAAAAAATCCTAAAAGAGGCACTAATGTTCGAAATCCTTTTGAAATAAAAACATGGCGAATGGTACCTATGCTTACATCGCATATACGTGAAAAAAATATAATGAGCGGCAATGTTACCCAACTGTAATAATCAAAACTGCCAAAAATAGTTTGAAGCATATATCTATTATAGGGAGGTAAATGTACACGCAAAAAAAATCCCCAGGAGTGCGGAGGGGTTTTTTAACTAACAATAGAATGTTTATTTGACAATTGTGTTTGTTTCATTTCTTTATTTTTTTGAATTGTAAATGTAATAATTTTAAAAGGTATTAAAAAAACAAAAAGCCCATCGTACTAAAAGTAAGATGGGCTCAAAAAAAAATAACGCTAAATTATTTTTTAGCAGGATCAGCTTCAGTTTTAGCAGGAGCTGTTTTTTCTTTTTTAGCAGGAGCAACTTTTCCAGTTTTAGTAGGAGCTGTTTTTGCACTATCTTGTGTATTTACTGTAACAGCAAATGCCGTAGCAACAAAAAATAAAACAATTTTTTTATGGTTTTTTTGTTTTTGTTTAGTTATAATAAATACTATTTTTACTTAACAGTTTTAAAGTGTTATTGGTCTAATAACTAAATCAAGTAGTATTTTAGTTTATAAAACATTAAATTTGTATTCAAAAATTTTGGGTTATTACAAAAGAAATAACTAAAATTGAACCCGAAATTAAAATTATACATATGCCTTTAGCCGCAACGAGTTCTCCTATCGATTTTCTTCCCATAGCATTAATGTTTATAGTGGCAATGGGTTTTGTAGTATTGGTGCTATTTGCAACACATAAATTAGGGCCTCATCATCGATCAAAAATTAAAGAAGATACATTCGAATGTGGTATTGAAGTTCAAGGAAATGCACGTATTCCCTTTTCGATCAAATATTTTCTGATAGCCATTTTATTTGTATTATTTGATGTGGAGGTGATATTTATGTATCCTTGGGCTGTAAACTTTAAGGAACTTGGACTTACAGGATTTGTTGAAATGCTAACGTTTGTAGCTTTTTTATTGGTGGGGTTTTATTATATCATAAAAAAAGGCGCATTAAAATGGGAATAAATTGATTTCGGATTTCGAAAGTTCAATTTCGAAAGTAAAAAATGAAATATATATTTAAAATAGTGTTCGTTCTTTTTATTTCAGCGCATTCATTTGCTCAAGCACCTGCATTTTCTTTATGTGGAAAAACAGGAGATTGTTCAATGACTTGGGATGAATTTATAAAATGCAAAAAAGAATTAGTAACAACAGATAAAAATGTATCCATCAGTTCTTTTAGACTTACTGTACAAAAATTAAAAAAAAAGGATTTTGTTTTTTTAGAATTTCCTCAAAAAGGAAATGCGTTTAGTAAAGCTTCATTGGATATGATAGAGGAATTGCATAAAGATAAAAAGTTGGGGAGCAAACTCGAGATTGATGCAGTGGAAGTTGTTCAAAGCGGCAAAGCTGCTAAAAAAGTTCCCGGCATGATTATTACATTAAATTTAGAATAATTTTTACGGCATTTTTTTGCCGCTTAAAAAAGAAATAAATGTCAACAATAGAAAAATCTAAAATAGATATAGTAACTGCACCCGCAGGAATTGAAGGGCCGGGTTTTTTTGCAACCCGTATCGACAAAGTAGTTGGTATGGCACGTGCAAATTCATTGTGGCCATTACCGTTTGCAACTTCCTGTTGCGGAATTGAGTTTATGGCTACTATGGCTTCTACTTATGATCTTGCGCGTTTCGGTTCTGAGCGTTTAAGTTTTTCTCCACGTCAGGCTGATTTATTAATGGTGATGGGAACCATCGCTAAAAAAATGGGTCCTGTTTTAAAACAGGTGTATGAGCAAATGGCGGAACCTAAATGGGTATTGTCAATGGGGGCTTGCGCATCCAGCGGCGGAATATTTGACACATATAGCGTATTACAAGGCATCGACAGGATTATTCCGGTTGATGTTTATATACCGGGCTGTCCACCACGTCCGGAGCAAGTATTAGATGGCATCATGCAGATACAAAAATTAGTGGAGAATGAATCGATTAGACGAAGAGATTCACCGGAGTATAAAGCAATGTTAGCGAAATACGGAATAGAATAATACAAAATGAAAACAAAGAGCATTATTTTATTTGTAGCTATTGCATTAACAATAAATGCATTTTCCCAAAAACAAAATGAAAAATTTTTGTACACTTTTTGTGGGAAGTCAGGTGATTGTACCATGACTTTGGATGAATTCAAAAAATGCAAGGAATTAACAACTATAACCAATAGCATCAAAATAAATTCTTTTCATATTGTAATTGGTAAAGAGGGGACTTATGCAGATTACTTTAATACTGGTTCTGTTTATAGTAGCCAAACCGTTACAGCAATTGAGAAAGCTATAAATGAAAAAAAGATAAATGCTGGTAGTAAAATATTAATAGATGAGGTTCAACTTTCACAAGGTGATAAAATTGTGAAAGTTTCAGGCATGGTCATTACAGTAAAATAAAAGCAATCGGGAATAGATTAGTATGGATAAAGAGGCATTATTAACTACAGTTCAGGATAGACTAAAAGCAGAATTCGGAGAAGGATTCATCTCTTCTGAGCTGTTGTATGATTATCCGGTGTATACTGTAAAGCGTGATGTGATTGTTGATATGATCCGATTCCTTTACAACGATGAAGAACTTGCTTTTCAATATTTAACTACTATGGCAGCCATTCATTATCCTGATAACAAAGGAAAAGAGCTCGCTATGATGTATCAATTGCACAACCTGCCAAAAAATTTACGGATACGATTAAAAATATTTTTTCCTATTACTGATCCGCATGTTCCAACACTTACTCCTGTTTTTTCTGCAGCTAACTGGATGGAGCGTGAAGCATTTGATTTTTATGGTGTGATCTTTACCGGTCATCCCAACTTAAAACGTATTTTAAATATGGAAGATATGACCTATCATCCATTGCGTAAAGAATATCCGTTGGAAGATGGAACACGTGAAGATAAGGATGATAAAATGTTTGGACGATAAAAAATAATGAGCAACGAGAAAAATACAAATACTGATCTGATCGAGAAGGAGTATACCACTCTTAACCTAGGGCCTACGCATCCTGCAACACACGGTATTTTTCAAAACGTGTTGAAAATGGATGGTGAGATCATTATGGATTCTGAATCTACCATCGGATACATTCATCGTGCATTTGAAAAATTAGCTGAACGCAGACCATACTATCAAATTACTCCCATCACCGACCGTATGAATTACTGCTCATCGCCGATCAATAATATGGGTTGGCACATGACAGTTGAAAAATTAGTCGGGATAGAAATACCGAAACGTGTTCAATACATGCGTGTGATCATAATGGAGTTGGCTCGCATTTCTGATCATATTATTTGTAACAGTGTTATAGGTGTTGATACAGGTGCAATGACAGGTTTCCTTTATATTTTCCAGATGCGTGAACGCATTTATGATATTTATGAAGAATTGTGTGGTGCCCGATTAACTACCAATATAGGGCGTATCGGAGGTCTTGAAAGAGACTTTACTCCTAAGGCCTGGGATCTGTTAGATAAATTTTTAAAAGATTTCCCTCCTGCATTAAAAGAGTTTGAGAATTTATTAATGCGGAATCGTATTTTTATGGATCGTACGATTGCATGCGGGCCAATATCTGCTGAACGTGCTTTGAATTATAGCTTTTCAGGACCAAACTTACGTGCTGCCGGGGTTGATTACGATGTGCGTGTGATGAATCCTTATTGCTCTTACGAAGAATTTGATTTCATTATTCCTGTTGGAACAAATGGTGATACATACGATCGTTTTATGGTGCGTGAAGGAGAAATGTGGGAGAGCGTAAAAATAATTCAGCAAGCGATTGAAAAAATTAAAAAAGAACCATCAGGAATTTTTCATGCTGATGTTCCTGAATTTTTTCTTCCTCCTAAAGAAGAAGTTTATAATAATATGGAAGCATTGATCTATCATTTTAAAATTGTAATGGGTGAAACAGAGATCCCGAAAGGGGAAGTATACCATGCTGTTGAAGGTGGCAATGGGGAATTGGGATTTTATTTAATTAGCGATGGAGGTAGAACACCATATCGTTTACATTTACGCAGACCTTGTTTTATTTATTACCAGGCTTACGCGGAAATGATAAGAGGTGGAATGCTTTCAGATGCGATTCTTACAATGAGCAGCATGAATGTGATCGCAGGAGAATTGGACGCGTAGGATAGAATTTATAAATTAATGTGTTTAATTGAAAATTATGAAAATTAAAAATATACTTTTTATTATTCTACTTATGTCATTCATAAGTTCAATATCATTTGCTCAATTTACTAAGAGTAAAGTTGAAGAGATTGAAAAATTAAAACAAAGCACTGTTATAGTTGCGATAAGCGATGACGAAGCGCAAAACAAATCTGCTCAAGAAGTAATGCAGTCTTATTGGACAGCCAGTAAATTTAATATTATTAAAAAATCGGAATTAACAGCTTATATAAAGGCAAACCCGGAAAATTATGTGCTCACTTATTTGATAGATAATGCTACTGCCGTTCATGTAAAGGATAATGGAAAAATAAGTTCAAGAACGCGAACCGTAGGGGATGGATTGATTTTAATCAAAAATTTAAAAAAATTAAAAAGACTAGCCCCTACTGAGGGAATGATGTACGTTTCTTTTGCTCCTGATATAGATTTTATTAATGAACAAGCTGAATTTAGTCGCATGATTGGTTCAATGAATGCTATTTTAACATTTCCTGAATTAAAGGATAATCAAATTAATGGTTGGAAAATCCCAACTATTAATCAAAAAGAGATAATTACAAAAGAATTATGGGTGCCGAATACGTATGCGGGTATAGAATTAAAAGAAGCAGATTTAGCCAAATGGGTAAAATCGTATGCACCATATAAATATAAAAAGGTTACAAATGAAGAAATAGCAAAGGCCATTATTGATAAAAGAAAAGATGTGGTTTATATAGCTAATGTAGAATACGAAGTAGGTAGATATTTAATTCTAGTTCATTCTGCAGAAGATAATAGAGTTCTTTTTTTGGTAGGAGGCGGACCTGGTACATTCAAAAATATAAAAGAAAATAAACCTTATGGGCAGTAGATTTTGTAATAATTAAGATGTCAAAAGAAATAAAATTTAACGAAGAAACATTAGCCTTGGTTCACAAGCTAATGAGGCGTTATCCGGAAGGTAAACACAAGTCGGCTATCATCCCTATCCTGCATATCGCGCAAGCGGAGTTCGACGGATGGTTGAGTCCCGAAGTAATGAACTACGTTGCTGCAATTCTTAAAATTCAAAATATTGAAGTATATGAAGTGGCATCTTTTTATTCCATGTTCAATTTAAAACCTGTTGGAAAATGTTTATTGGAAGTGTGTCGCACTTCTTCTTGCTGGATACGTGGAGCAGAAGATATTGTAAAACATCTGGAGAAAAAATTAGGAATTAAAGAAGGTGAAACTACAAAAGACGGAATGTTCACTATAAAAACTGTTGAGTGTTTAGGAAGTTGTGGAACTGCACCATTGTTACAATGCGG
Source organism: Bacteroidia bacterium (assembly GCA_038258655.1). Lineage (GTDB taxonomy): Bacteria > Bacteroidota > Bacteroidia > 2-12-FULL-35-15 > 2-12-FULL-35-15 > 2-12-FULL-35-15. The sequence goes on along the minus strand of JBBSPS010000075.1, from coordinate 880 downwards.
AGCATCATACCATGAAAATTTAACAATGGAAAAAGTAGATAAATTGTTGCATGATTATGATGTGGCAAATAAAAGAAGAAGTTATACTGATATGGATTATAAGAATACGTTATAGGCCTCATCCCTTAATCCCCTCTCCCAAGGAGAGGGGGCGATAGGTGAGAGACTCAAAAAAATAAAATTGAAATTAGAACTAAGGTCATATAATTAAAACGAAATCCTCCCCCCTCTCCTTTGGAGAGGGCTGGGGTGAGGCAAATGGCAAGAAAACTTTTAATACATAATGTCAATGTTCCGGGAATTGAAACCTTGGAAGTGTATCGCCAGAATGGCGGTTATGCTTCTGTGGAGAAAGCTTTGAAAACAATGACACCGAATGATGTTGTGGAAGAAGTGAAAAAATCTGGGCTGAGAGGACGTGGTGGTGCAGGTTTTCCGACAGGAATGAAATGGAGCTTTTTAGCAAAGCCTGAAGGTGTTGAGCGTTATCTTGTTTGTAATGCAGATGAATCCGAGCCGGGAACATTTAAAGATCGTTATCTGATGGAAAAAATTCCTCATGCATTGATCGAAGGAATGATCACTTCCAGTTTTGCTTTAGGTGCAAAATCATCTTATATCTATATACGTGGTGAATATTTTTATGTAGCACGTATTCTTGAAAAAGCAATTGAAGAAGCGTATGCAGCCGGATTCCTTGGAAAAAATATTTTAGGAACCAACTACTCACATGATTGTTATGTTCATGTTGGAGCAGGTGCTTATATCTGCGGTGAAGAAACAGCGTTATTAGAATCACTCGAAGGTAAACGTGGTAATCCGCGCATCAAACCACCATTCCCGGCTATTGCAGGTTTGTATGGTTGCCCTACAGTGGTAA
>JBBSPS010000074.1:0-16504 GCA_038258655.1 Bacteroidia bacterium | reverse complement strand
GCACAAACACTTGTAGCAAAGCAAACGTAGTAATACTAAGCCTAAGCACGAATATGAAAATTTACAATTCTTAACCTGTTTTAAATACAAGATGGAAAACTATTGACTATAAAAAACCAAATAAAATACATATGAAAAATCTCATACTCATACTCACACTCGCAATCTCTTTTTTTGCTTCTTGTTTTGTTTACGGGCAATTAACTGAAAAGCCTCTTGGATCAACAAAATCTGCCGCCGGTTATATAGAATATTTACCTGCTTCTTACAAATCCAATCCAACTAAAAGACTTCCAATTATACTTTTCTTTCATGGGAGTGGTGAGGGGGGAAATGGAACAACAGATCTAAGTAAAATATACAACACCGGGCTTCCAGCAATGATTAAAAACGGCTCTTGGACTTATAAAGACCAGTTTGTGGTATTGATGCCGCAGCACAACAGTACTTCTACTTGTTTTGCAGCAAGTGAAATCAAAAATTTTATTGATTTTGCCCGAAGGACTTACAGAGTGGACACTTCGCAAGTATTTCTTACGGGTTTAAGTTGCGGAGCCAATGGAATTTGGAGGTATATCGGGGCATATCCAAGCAACGATATAGTTGCTGCAGCGGCACCTATTTCCGGAAATAGCCTTAGTGCCTACACTGCGGCCGGATGCACTATAACGATCCCTTTATGGGCTTTCCATGGTGGTTCTGATCAAACATCTCCAACAAAGAATGATATCGCTGGACATGATTCAATTAATAACTGTCCGACTCCTCATCCAGAAGCTTCACTTACTGTGTACCCTGGTGTAGGTCACAATTGTTGGGATATGACGTATGATCTTTCAGCAGGTCACGATATATATGCTTGGTTTTTGAAACATAGGTCGCCTTCGGCTAACATAAACCAAGCACCTACTGACATTCAACTTTCTAATTTACAAGTGAAAGAAAACCAACCAATAGGAACAGTAGTGGGAATATTCACAAGTACAGATCCTGATGCAGGAAACACGTTTACGTATACCTTAGAAATTGGCGGAACAAACAACGATATAGCATCTTTCTCCATTAACAATAACCAGCTAAAAACCAAAGCGGTATTTAATTATGCAACAAAATCAAACTACCGTATAAAAGTGCGTACCACCGACCAAGGCGGTTTATATAAAGAAAAATGGTATGACTCCATCAAAGTAATACCAAACGTAACTACCGGTTTCGAACCAAATAGAGAAAAAAGTCATGTTGCGATATTCCCAAATCCGATAGTAAACAATACTCTTCATATATACCTGGATGCTAAAGCTGTATGTACTATAGAAATATTTACCATGCAAGGCTGTAAAGTTTATGAAGAAAGAAGCACAATAGAAACTCAAATAAATACTTCAACTTGGGAAGAAGGAACATACATCGTGCGTGTTACTGGTGAGAATAGAATAGAACATAAAAAAATTACAATCCTGAAATAGGAATTAATTATACCAAACCAATTTAGGTTTTGGAAATACAATATATCCCTCGCCTTTGGAGAGGGATCTAGGGTGAGGCGTTAAAAAAAATAATTTTGAAAACCTAAATTGGTTTGGTATATTTAAAAAAAACTCCCGGATTTCAAACCTGTTTTTATCCTGCATCAATGCAAAATAAAACAGGTAATAAACTTTATTTTCATTTAAAGATAAAAACAAGAATATGAAAATGGTAAAATATAATTTAATCGGTTTAGCAGTGCTATTGAATTGCAGTGCATTATTTTCACAAGACTATACTATTCCTGCTAATGCGGATTCTTATGTAAGCAAATCCACTTCGACACAGAATTTTGGTTCAGAAACTTCTCTATTGATAAAAGGAAGCACCAACGGAAGTTTCGATCGAAAAAGTTACGTGAAATTCGATCTTACAGGAAGTACCTCAAATTATGCTCAAATTGTTTTAAAATTAGTAAAGTCGGGAGGAGATGATGTAAGATTAAAAACGTATAGTACAGCCACCACTTGGGACGAAAACGTAATTAACTGGGACAATGCCCCCGATAAAAGTAAAGATGTAAATCAAGGCGATATGCGCCAAGGCAATATTCTGTATGTTGATATTACTGAATACATAAAACAAAAAATAGACACCAACCAATTAACAGTTGCTTTGCTATTGAGTACAGATGATATAGTAGGTAATCCGTATGCTGTGTATTCCAAAGAAACCTCTACTAACTCACAAAAACCAAGTATTGAATTTTATAAAATAGCAAAATTCAAAGCTGTAAAAAACATAACGCTTTCCAATTATATCTCTTCCGATATGGTGATACAACGTGGGCGGCCTTTCCCATTTCGCGGTGAAGGATCAATTGGAGAAACTATCACTGTCGATTTTAATAGAAAAGGTGTAGTTTCTTCTGCCTCAGCAGTAGTAGATGCCAATGGTAATTTTAATATTGTTATTCCTGCGATGCAAGAAAGCGACCAAGCATGTACCGCAACTATTAAAATAGTAGGTTATCCCGACAAAACAGTTACACTTACCAACATCCTTATTGGCGATGTATGGTTTGCAGGCGGACAATCGAACATGGAAAAACGCGTGGATTATATGTTAGAAGCTACCCAAATGACTGCGGATGCTGATAATTATCCTAACATACGTGCTTTCCGTGCCTCATACAATTCTGTATTTGATCCTTAAGATAAAGTAAAAGATGGCAATCCTCCTTGGTTTTTGTGCAACACTGCCAATGTGGATCAGGCATCAGCAGTGGCATATACTTTTGCAAAAAAAGTGAATCAAGAAACAGGTGTGCCAGTCACAACAAGTATTGACAAAAACGTAAATCAGCAAGCACTTATTAATTTACCCAAATCCAAACAATGGTGTGTTTACGCTTGATATAAGTTTCCCGCATAACGGCCTTTACAATTTGGAAATAGCAAATGTACTAGGTCAGATTATTTATACTGAAGCATTGAATATAAATAACAGCAATTCTAATTTCAGTAAAATAGTGGATCGTACCACGCTACCCAAATGCATTTATATAGTTAAGCTTACCGGTAATAGAGTAAATACGAATAAAAAAATTAGTATAGAATAGATAAGCGTTTAAGTTTTTACCACTGTTTATTATTAAGGATTTAGCATAGATAAAAGTTGTAGTAATAAAAGCGACTCTGTTATAAATACACAGTCGATATAAACCCTAATACTTGTGAAATCTTTGTGTTTGTGAAATGGCTTCTAGTAACCAAAATTAAATAAATTATAAAAATGAAAAAATTACTATTATTCCTGACAATTTTATTTTACTCATCCTTTCGAGTGAATTCACAAAATACTATTGTTACTACTTTTAATGCGGTTCATCAACAATTTAAATCAGGGTCTGATACAAGAACCGTTATAGATAGTTTTCAATTGGTGAGTTCTTTGGGTGGATATTCAAAAATATTGATGCATGTCGATTTAGGATGTCCTACAGGAGGTTGTGATCCGTGGGATAGAGCAGCCAGGATTTCTATCAAAAAAGATAATGAATGGATGGAAATTGGCAGATATATGACACCTTATAAAAAAGCCTGTGGTTGGGTTTACGATGTAACAGAATATAGTAATATATTAACGGGCAAAGTAATTCTCAATTCATTTATAGATACGTGGGTAAGCCCAGCTTGGTTAGTTACAGTTAGCTTTGAATATGTAAAAGGAGTAAATCCAATCCCGTTGACCAAGGTGGAAAATATATGGCAAAATTATTATATCGTATACGGCGATGCTTCAACCCCTGCCACATTACCTGTGATAAATAAAATAATAGATTCCAATATGGATAGTGTAAAACTAAAAGTGGTATTAACCGGTCATGGTCAGGGGAATACCGAAAATGCTGCAGAATTTTCTCAGAAAACACATTCTATTTATGTAAATAATAATCCTGCATTTTCACAATATTTATGGAGAGCCAATTGTTCGTCCAATACTTGTTCTCCACAATCAGGGACTTGGACACTCAATAGAGCAGGATGGTGCCCGGGAGCAAGTGTAATGCCTGCATATTTTAATCTTTCGAGTAAAGTTGCTCCCAATCAAAATGTAAAATTGGAATACGTGTTTCAAACGTTTACAAATACTTGTAGTCCTAACAATGTGAACTGTATTACAGGAACAACATGCAGTGATTGTAATTATAATTACAATGGACATACAGAACCTTATTATCAATTTTCTGGTCAGGTTATTACTTATTTGCAAGCATCAACCGGGCTTTCTTTTGAAAAAAATAATCAATCATATTTTTCTGTTAGCCCTAATCCCAATAATGGAGACTTTATTCTTACTAATAAAAATATTATTGAAGGCAATTATAATGTAAAAGTTATGGATATGTTAGGACAAATAGTATATGAAAATCAAGTCTATCTTCAAAACAGAACTAGTAAAACACTTCAAATTAAAAATTTGTTAAACGGAATATACTTTCTAAGTATAGCAAAGGATGATATTAAATACAATGAAAAAATAGTTATTCAATAGATCGTTAAGAAAACGTTTTAGGCATACGACATACTTATGTGGAAATAGCAAATGTGCCAGGGCAACTTATTTATACTGAATCGTTAAATATAAAGAACGGGAATTATAAATTCAGCAAAATATTTGATCGTACCACTCTACCAAAACGAGTTTATACGATTAAGCTTAACGGTAATGAAGCAAATGCGAATAAAAAAATATTATAGAGTAAAAATTGTGTATGTTTTTATTCAATTAAACCCTCGCAGCAAAGCTACGAGGGTTTATGTTTTGTCATAGATTTAAGATAACAGACAAAAATGCGATGCTAAAGTTGTAAAACGGTAAAACGAAAGCTGGTAAATATGAAATTATATTTATGAGAATTTTAATTTGCTTTTCAGTATTTCATATTCTATTTTTGGTTAAAGAGAAACAAACAACAACCCAACTCATGAAAAAATATTATTTATTAACAGCAGCCATTTTATTATTAGTACTTCCATCTACCGCACAGCAATGGAGAGAACAAGTATTTGGCACGGACGACAATTCAAAAATTAATTTTTATGAAGTTCAAAAAAGAGCGGATGTTTATTTTAAAGAGGTGAAAGAAGAAATTCAAAAAGAGAGAAGTTCATCAGAAAAAGATTTTGAAGGCAATACAGACCCTATGCATCGTGCCTATTTTGAGTATCAACGCTGGGCGATTGAAAACGCATTCCTTGTAAAGGCGGATGGTAGCCTTGCTACTCCTCTAGAGGCGCATACTGAGTATCAGAATTACCTGAACAACTCCTCAACCAATACAAGGGCAATGGGAACAACAGCCAATTGGAAAAACATTAATAGAACAACCTGCCCCGGTGGCTACACGGGAATGGGAGCAAGTAGATGTATAACATTTCATCCAACAGATGTAAAAACATTTTGGGTAGGAGCGGATGGAGGAATATGGAAAACCACCAATGGTGGAAGTACCTATACACCAATTGGTGATAATTTACCTTGGCTATATGTTGGAAGTATATGTGTGGATCCCACCAATACCAATACAATATATGCCTGCACAGGATATTATTTGAGTCAGGGTTATGATAGAAGTGTAGGTGTTTATAAAACTACTGACAATGGTGTAACTTGGAAACCAACAGGTTTAAAATCCAACCTTGTTGATTATATGTCATATAGTACTGTGGTGATGAGTCCTGTAAACCCACAAATCCTTTTGGTAGGATGTTTAACTGGTGCCTCTCAAGGATTGTACAGAACAACAGATGGTGGTACTACTTGGACAAAAGTATTATCAGGACAAAAGGTACAGAACATTTCCTATAAACCCGGGGATGGAAATATTATCTATGCAGCTACCTCCACTAATAGTGGGAGTATATACCGATCAACCGATGCCGGTTTAACTTGGAATGTTGTACAATCTTTTACAGGTGGAGGTTATACAGATGCCATCACCTGCTCACTTGTAAATACGGCTTACGTAGCAATGATTCATGTGGATGGCAATAATTTACATACATTATGGGTATCAACCAACTCCGGTTTAAACTGGGTAAAAAAAGCCAGTGTATGTAGCGACTATACCTGTCGTAACGTTGCATTTTCAGCACTCAATGCAAATACACTATACATGGGCTATTTTGAAGTGCTTAAATCAACAGATTTAGGCGCAACCTTCGGTTCACATCTTACAAGTTATTGTTGCGGCAGTAACGGGGTAGTTGAAATACATGGAGATTTTAATGATATAAAGGTAAATCCACTCGATAAAAAACTCTATTATGCCAGTGATGGTGGTCTTTCTGTTTTTGATGAAAGTGTAAGCCCTTATGGAACTGCATCCTGGAAAGAAATATCAAATGGTTTAATTACTACCCACTATATGGGCGTAGGAAATAGTCAAAAGGATGCAGCCATGTACGGAGGCGGCGGAATGGATAATGGTGCTTATGTGCATAAAACAAATGGCACTTGGACGCCTACAGTTGGAGGCGATATAGCAAATATTGTATTCGATCCCTTTGATATCAATACTTTTTATACCGTATGGGATAGATATATTGAAAGAACTACAAACGGTAGTTGGTCTAATATAACAAGAGTAAGTAATAATATTCCAAATGCACCCAGCGGAAGTTGGCTATGGGGAGAGATAATTGCGACAGACCCAAATAATGCAAATGTAATTATTACGGGAGAATTTCCAGACGTATGGCGCTCAACAAATAAAGGAGACAGCTGGACAAAAATCGGATCTAATTTATCAGGAGGCAATTGTCTTAGAGGCGTTGCGATAGCGCCATCCAATTCAAATGTAATTTATACACATAATGGTACCAATTTATATGTTACAAAAAATGGCGGTACAAATTGGAGCACTTATAATGTAGGATCCGGCGGTGGTGGTGATATTACAGCTGTTGCAATTCATTCAACACAACCGGGTACAATATGGGTTTCAGAGAATAATTGGACTGCTGGAAAAAAAGTTTTTTCATCAACCGATTATGGTGCAACTTGGACAAATGTAAGCGGCTCCTTACCGAATTTATCTGCTACTTTTATGTTGTATGACAAAAGCACAGATGGAGTTTATGTATCCATGTTCTATGGCGTATTCTACAAAAATTCAACCATGAGCGATTGGGTAAACTTCAGCCAAGGGTTGCCTAACACGGAATTAAGAGGTTTTACTATTCAGAACAATGCGAAAAAACTTCGTTGTGCCAGTGGAGGAAGAGGGATGTGGGAAACAGATTTATATTCTGGTTCAGCAACAGGTATTGACAATAGCATAAATCAGCAAGCACTTATTAATGCTTATCCAAATCCAAATAATGGCACGTTTACTTTAGAGATTGGTTTCTCTGATAATGGCAATTATAAGTTGGATGTAATAAATGTGCTAGGCCAAATTATTTATACTGAATCGTTGAATATAAATAACAGAAATTATAATTTTAGTAAACAGTTTAATCTTGGCGATTTACCAAAAGGAGTTTACATGGTTAAGATAAACGGTAATGGAACAAACACAAATAAAAAAATTATTATAGAATAAGAAAGAGTTTAAATTTTTGTGAACTTAATTCTTACATGGATACTTTATATAAGTTAAATTTCGTATAAAAAATTAAACAAAATAAAAGACTTGAAATCTATCTAATAAACAACAACTAAAAATCATAATCATGAAAAAAAATTGTCTTTCCTTAATCGTTTGCGCTTTTTTGCTTTTAGTAGCATTTTCTTCTTATGCTCAGCAGGATTGGGTTGAAATGATGCAGAACCCAAATACAAATTTTTACGATGTACAAAAGGCATTTAATAAATATTATGAAAAAACGAAAGCCGAAAAAGGCAAAGAAGAAAACTCCTCTAACAAATCATTTGAATCAATGAGTGAAGAGGAAAGTGAAGATCAAATGGAAGTACCAGGTTATATGTTATACAAACGCTGGGAGTGGTTCATGGCTCCGCGTGTTTCCGCAACAGGGGAGCGTTTTGCTCCGGATGCTGCATGGAAAGCAATGGAAAAATACAAAGAACAATATGACAGCCGGTCAATTGCGGGAAATTGGACCATGATTGGACCTTCAACTGTTTCGGGTTTAGCTGGTGCGGGTCGCTTATGTGCCGTACGAGTTCACCCTACAGACCCCAATATTCTTTTTGTATGCTCCCCAGGAGGTGGTTTGTGGAAGTCAACAACAGGGGGAACTTCTTGGTCAACCAATACGGATTGGGTGAGTCAGGTAATAGGATGTTCAGATATTGCTATTGATCCTGTTAGCCCCAATGTAATGTATCTAGCCACAGGAGATGGAGACCATGCAGATACATATTCTATTGGATTGTTAAAATCTACTGATGCTGGAAGTACTTGGAACCCAAGCGGGCTTTCTTTTACTATGTCGCAGAGCAGGCGAATAAGCAAAATTTTGATACATCCTACGATGACAAAGACACTTATTTTAGCGACCTCTGCAGGTATATACCGGAGTACAGATGCAGGAACTACTTTTACTATGGTACAATCAGGCTCGTTCAAAGATATGGAATTCAAGCCCGGCGATCCGAATACAGTTTATGCTTCAGGTACAGCTTTTTATAAATCTACTGACAATGGTGTTTCATGGGTAAAGATTACTTCCGCTCTTCCAGTAAATACTAGCCGCATAGCGATTGCTGTTACTGCGGCGGATGCAACTATTGTTTACCTGATTATCGGATTGCCTTCTCCTAATTATGGTACAGAAGGTTTCTATCAATCAACGGATGCTGGAACAAGCTTTACTAAAGTCAGTACCCCCAATATTGGTACTCAGCAATGGTATGATCTATGCGTAGCATCCTCACCGACAAATAAGAATGAAATTCTTTTAGGAGGTCAAACTCAATTCCTGAAATCTACCAATGGTGGAGCCACCTGGGCCTCCAGTGGAAGTGGAACACATGTAGATTATCACGATATAATTTATACTAGCGGAACAACTGTTTATTTAACCAGTGATGGTGGTGTGTGGAAATCAACTAACAGCGGTAGTGCATGGACCAACTTAAACAAGGGGCTATCTATTGCTCAAATGTATGGTTTTGGGCAGTCCGTTACCAATGCCAATCTGAACATTCAGGGATGGCAGGACAACGGCACAGCCCGATATAATGGCACGTGGTCATCGATAATGGGGGGTGATGGAATGTTATGTTTTATTAGCTGGAAAAACGATCAAAATATGTGGGGTTCACAATATAATGGGTCACTTAATAAATCTACAAACGGTGGAACAAATTTCTCTGCGTGTAAAGGTAATATCACAGGCACAGGTGCTTGGGTAACTCCCTGGATAGAAGATCCTGTTACGGCAAATACTATTTATACAGGCTTTAACGATGTATGGAAGCACACTTCCGGAGGAGGAACAACAGGCTGGACCAAGATTAGCAGTTTTAGCGGGGGAGGAACACTAGTAAATTTGGCTGTTTCACCTGCTGATAATAAAATAATTTGGGCAACTAATGGAAGTGCCTTATATAAAACGTCCGATGGAGGTATAACGTGGACCACCATTACAAACCAGCCTGCAGGAACTATCACATACATTGCTTGTAGTAAAACGAATGCAAAAAAAGCATGGATAACGTATTCGGGTTTTACGAGTTCAAATAAGGTTTTTCAAACCAATGACCAAGGAGCAACTTGGGTTAATTTATCCGGTTCTCTTCCTAATATCCCTATCAATTGCATTACGGTTGATAAAAACGGAACCGATGCTATATATATAGGAACGGATGTAGGAGTTTTTTACAAGGACGCTTCCCTTTCCGTTTGGCAGTCTTTTTCAACCAATTTGCCAAACGTTGTAGTAACCCAACTTGAGATTTTCTATCCTGGAAACAAACTCCGTGCTTCAACCTTTGGAAGAGGAATGTGGGAATCAGACCTTTATGGAGTAACTACTTCAATAGAAAAAGAAGAACCGGCTTTTATAACAACACTTAAAACGTTTCCAAATCCGAATGATGGGCATTTTAACCTTGAAATGACTATTGCCAATACCAATAATTATATAATTGAAATATATAATGTGATCGGAGAACTTGTGTATAAAGAGAACTTGAACGGGTTTAAAGGAGATTATTGCAAACCGTTTGATCTTTCAACATATGGCAAAGGAATGTATACACTTTCTGTTACAAATTCAGAAAATAAAAGCATAAAAAAAATAATAATATATTAAAATAGACGATAATTTGACAACTTATTTTGCCTTAAAAAAAGAGGTCGTATAGTTGTTTTAGTCAAACCACTACAAGCAGTTGATTCTTACAACTGCTTGTTTTTTTTAGATGTTGGTATACCAATACTTACATGAAATTAGTCCAAAGTAAAATTGGGTAAATGGTGCAGATAAAGTAGCTGTTATATACCAAGTTAATTGGACTATTATAGATACCGTATGGGTATTATTACAAACATAATATGGTTTGAGTGATGAGTGGGTTGAAGAAAATGTAAGAAACTGTATATCATTAAGTAAATTCCGTTGTATTGCGATGGAGCAAGATGGGAGACAAAATTCATCAACATAAGTAAATTGATGTTCTTCTTTTAACTATTCCCTTTTGATCTTTTTAACCTACTACTTTCATAGCGTTCATGTTACTTACCTAGTTTTTTCTCTTCTAAAAACTTCGGCAAATGATTTTTTCTCAATATGGCTTTGTATCCAGTATAAAAGATCAAAGTTTTCAGGGAATTTCGGCATGAAATAAATTGATGATTTTGAATTGATGTGTTTTTTCAGCTTACTAAAATGTAATGGCCATTCTATTTGTTTTGTTTCTGATAATTGGATCAATAATCGAATTATTTTTTCTTCGTTAACTATTCTTTTATTGCTAAAAAAATGCATTTCTTCGATGAATCTGTTCCCATTAATTTCAAGCGCATCGTAATTTTTTTCTTCAAAATAACAAATGAGTGCCAGCATACTTGAGGAATAACGAAGATCTCGCCTTAATTCTTCACCCTGGTCATTTAATAAATTATTTAAGTGGTGAATCGCTTTTCGATACTCCTTATTTCCAAAATAAGTAATTGCAATATTGAAAGGGATAACAGCTCTGTGGTCATTACTCACTGCAAGGTTTTTAATGGTAGTATCAATTTTAGATATATTTTCTTCAATAAATAGTGTCCCGTTATAAAAATTTCCAGTTTCAATAAAAAGGTCAAGTTCGCTGTTCAAATAAATAGCACTCATTCCGGCCGACAACCGAATATTTTTATCAGAAAGGATCTTCCGAAATTTATCTATTATTACTTTCGCCTCTTCAAATTGTTTTGTATGGATCAAATCAATTATCAGATAATAGAGTGAATACGCATACCTACTGGGGTGTTCCTTTATCATGTGAGGAAATTGTTCTGCAAGGGAAATTCTATTTTTTGCAATTTTTTTTGTTTCTAAATAATTTTTTTTAATTAATTTATTATACAATATTTGTATTTGATAAAAATTGTCTTTGGCGATGTAGGAATCCATTGTAACAGAAGTTTTTGATAGATATAGTCTTACCTCCTTTTCTGTTTTTTTTGAGATTGCTCTACCTGATTTAGATATCGCAATACGCAATTGAGTTAACATCCTTCTTACTTCAAAAAAAGTTTGATATTTAACCAATAGCTTTTCAGCAGCAGGGATTGTTTTGTTTAAATAGGTGTGAGCTTCTTGTTTGTTTTTTTGAAAAAAAAATTTTTCTTCCCATTCCAGGATAGTTAACAGGTATCCAAATTGTTCATATTTTTTAGCAATTCCCTTCGCAATCTCAATTTTTTTTGAACACAGATCCAGCAAGTCCTTGTTAAAAAGAATTTCAATATTTCTTATCAACTCAACCAATAGTGCATCGCTGGATTTTTTTGAATGAAACTGCGACAATGTTTTTAGAACCAAAGAAAACAAGTATTGTTTCTGCTGAGCCAAGAATTTTGCAAGTGCCGTACCTTTAAATTCTTTAAGAATTTCCTTCTCGTCATATTCTTCTTGTTTCTCAATGGCATCAAATAATCGGAGACAGCCATTGCTTTCTTTCGAGCGGTGGGTACCGGCAACTTTTTTGAAATACATCTTTTCCGCGCCGGTCAATGTTTTGATCAGCCTAAATAAATCATTGGATGACGTTTTCATTAAAATTATAGTTTAAAAAAAATTTAACATTAAAGATTATCGATTTATCCCCCCTAAATTTTAATATATTTTTTTAAAAAAGCGAATAGTTTCATCTGAATTATTGGGCAGGGACAGATAATTTATTCTATTTTCAGTTTAATATACAATTTTTTTGGATGAAGTTGTCAAAAGTTGAATCAGAAAACCAGCTCGGAATACTTTGTCATATTTAGGATTGATACGATTCTCAACTTTAAACATTTGTTTTACCATTATTTAATTTCAATAAACTGATAATCAATTGTTTATGCCTAAAAATCAAATTAACTTTAAACAACTTTCAGATATAAACTCCAATATTATGTATTACAAATATAAAATCTATACCGTAAAAATGAAATTATATTATACGCAATTTTAATTTGTTCCGCAATATTTTTTATTTTATCTTTACTAATGAAGTTATAAAGCATTTATTAATAACGATATGATTGAATATGTTAAAGCACTAAAACCCTGAGTAAAAATTAATTAAAAAAACATAAGAATGAAAAGACTTACCCCACTATTTTTATTTTTGTTTTTTGTTACATCTTATGGACAAAACTCTCCTCAAATTCCTATTTCTAATTCAAACTGGGTTGCTACAGATGGCTTAGGCAGAGTTGTTTCCAATTATGCCAGTGTAGGAAATACAAAAGCCAATAAGTATGTAGGTGTATTTTATTATATCTGGCAAGGTTCACATGGTAATGCTTTGTATGATAATACCAAACTTCTTGCTGCCAATCCTACAAATCCAGCTTATGGGCCTGCAGGTGCATTTCACTGGGGTGGGGAATCAGAAGCAGGTTATTACAAAGCAATTGATAGGTGGGTTATTCGTAGAAATCTTCAAATGTTAACGGATGCAGGCGTTGATTTTATTTTCTTCGACCTGACAAACGCATTTACTTACCTCAATGTAATAGACACTTTATGTAAAGTATCATTGCAAATGCGTTCCGAAGGAATTAATACTCCCTACTTTGCTTGTACGTTGCATGCTAAAGCTGGCATCACTGCCAATGCCATTTATGATAATATTTATAAACTTAATAAATACTCCAGTCTTTGGTTTTATTGGGCTGGTAAACCTTTGTTGCTAACAGATACTACTGATACAGCTATCAGGCCGGAAGTAAAATCTTTTTTTACACGGAAGCACTGTTGGGCATGGACCGATCAGACAAAACCCAACTCGTGGCAATGGCTTGATACGTATCCGCAAACGTGTGGTTGGAGTGTAAAAAGTACCGATCATGAACAAATTACAGTTTCGGTAGCGCAGCACCCTACTTCTAATCGTGGCGATAGTTATAGCGGAGGTGTTGAACCGCCACACAATCAGTATGGATTAACCACGAAGACAGGTGAGGGAATTCAATTTGCCGAACAGTGGAAACGAGTGTTTGAGTTAAATCCAACTCCAACTATTGTTATGGTTACTCAATGGAATGAATGGATGGCCCAGCGCTTTGTCATAGCTGCGGGACAAACACAAACCTTTTTGGGGCAAACATTAACTGCGGGACAAACCTTTTTTGTAGATGTATACAACCAGGAATATAACCGCGACATGGAACCAATGAAAAATGGGCATACCGATAATAAATATTATCAACTGGTGGATAATGTTCGAAAATATAAAGGTATGCCGGCTCCTCAAGCTTATTCTGCTTCAAAAACAATTTCCATGGATGGTGTTTTTTCTGAATGGACACCTGTAACTCCTATTTTTAAAGATCCTCGCGGTGATACGTATCATCGTAACGAGGCTGGTTATGCAAGTGGAACAACGTATGTAAATGCTACCGGTCGAAATGATATTATAGAATCGAGAGCCGCAGTAGATGCGTCTAATGTATATTTCTACGTTAAAACAAACGAAAATCTCACTCCCAGTACCGATCCTAACTGGATGTTATTATTTATTGATGCAGATAAAAATAGATCGACCGGATGGGCTGGGTTTGATTATGTTGTAAACACTTCGGTGGTGAATGCAACTACAACCACTTTAAAGAAATGGAATGGGACAACTAGTAGTTGGGATTTTGTAGCAAATATAAATTATCGTTATGCACAAAATCAGCTTGAATTAGCTATCCCTCGTGATTTAGCGGGATTCATAACAAACAATGTTGGTTTTCATTATCAGTGGGCTGATAATACACAGACAATAACCCAAGCTGCATTTTCTACAAATGGTGACGCTGCCCCTGATCGCAGGTTTAGATATGATTATACCAATACCGTTCCATACATTATCACAGGAATATCTGATCCAGCGATCACTGAAGATAATCTCTCTTATCCGAACCCATTTAATGATCAGATTACCATTGCATTGACTACAGATGCAGAAGTTCAATTAATAGATATGACAGGTAAAATGGTTTTTAAAAATAGAAATGTAAGTACAATTAATACGAGTGAATTGAGCCAAGGAATTTATTTGTTGCGTATCATCACTTCAACTGATGTAAAAGAAGTAAAAATGGAGAAGCAGTAAATTAAACACTATGAGCTGGGAGTAAATAGGTAGACGAAAAATTCTTCTTCTAATAGTAAAAATCCAAGATTTACTTATCTGGATGTGATCCAATGTTATCAAGTGAATCTTATCATAAGAAATAATTACTTAATAATTACAAATGATTTTTAAATCACAAATATTTTTTAAAAATTATACTATGAAACAAATTATTTTAATTTTTAGTATCACATTAAGCATGTGTATTAGTAGTTTAAGTGCACAAAATTATCTGAGCCATACAGGGAATAAACTTTACAATGGTTGTAATCAGGAAGTAAGACTTACCGGGGTTAACTGGTTTGGATTTGAAACATCCAATAAAGCGCCATATGGACTTTTGTCAAGGGATTACAGAAGTATGTTGAAACAAATTAAAGCACTTGGATTTAATTGTATACGCATTCCTTGGACCAATGCAATACTTAATTCCGGAGCAATGCCTTCTAGTATTTCATTTTCAGGTACAGATCCTTATGATGGAAAAAACCCTATGAATGGAAATTTGCAAGGAAAAACATCCATACAAGTGATGGATTCAATTTTGGCATATTGCAAAAAAATCGGTTTGAAAATTATTCTTGATAACCATTCCAGTATTCCTGATAATCATGCCAATGAAAATCTTTGGTACACCAGTACATTTACTGAGCAGCAATGGATCAGTGATTGGGTATTTATGGCGAATCGGTATAAAAACAATGACGCTGTAACTGCGGTAGATCTCCGGAATGAACCTAAGAAAAATGCCACCTGGGGTAATAGTTCTGCTTCAACGGATTGGAACAAGGCCGCTGAACGCTGTGGAAATGCAATACTAGCAGCTAATCCGGGTTTACTAATAATGGTTGAGGGCATTGAAACTTCCAATAGCTTTTCTTATTGGTGGGGAGGAAATTTAAGAGGCGTAGCTGCCAATCCTGTTGTACTTAACAAACCCGAAAAATTAGTATACTCTGCTCATGAGTATGGACCCGAAGTATATAACCAGGCCTGGTTTACTGCCGGATCTTTTTCAGGTAATATGAATGGAATATGGGACGACACGTTCGGCTATATACAAAAAAATAATTTAGGGCATATTTATGTCGGAGAATTTGGCATCAAAGACACTAACAGTAATAATGGCACTGCTAAAACTTGGTTTGATACGTTCATTAAATATCTTGGAACTAAGTATTCCTGGACGTTCTGGTGCATGAACCCCAATTCAGGTGATACGGGCGGAATTTTAAAGGATGACTGGGTATCGGTCAATCAGTGGAAGGTTGATCGGCTAAAACCATACATGGCACCGATGATAGGTTGTGTAATGGGGATTACAGAACAGAAAAAAGAAATGCGTATGAGCATTTACCCAAACCCAAACAATGGACGATTTACAATTCAATCCGGTGTATCCGGAAATTTAAAAATCAGTTTAATGAATACACTTGGGCAGATTGTTTATGAAAAACAATTACAAGTCACAGAAGGAGAAGAATATTTAATTAATACAGAATTTTTGCCTATAGGAATGTATGCTGCACATTTTAAATTTGAGAATGAAGTACAAATTCAAAAATTTATAAAAAACAACTACTAAAATTTTTAACATGAAATAGCCATGTGCTGTTGCGCACAAACACCGATGAATTTTTCGTAGCATTGTGTACACTAAATAAAAACACAATGAAAAAGACAATTCATTACGAACAATTAGTTTCAGTCGGTTGTGGCATAGATGTACACAAGG
>JBBSPS010000073.1:0-16507 GCA_038258655.1 Bacteroidia bacterium | reverse complement strand
TCCGTCCCGATTCGATCATTTTAATTACTTCTTTTTTGAAGTCTGCGTCGTACTTGCGACGATTTGTTTTGACAGTTTTCTTTTCCATAAACTTTTGTAAATTTATTGGAATTTACTGTCCGTACAAATTGGGCCATCTCACTAAGCCATTTATATGAAAGTAAAATTAAAAACATGGGCAATGCTGGTCGCAATGGCGGACAGTATTACACGCCACGGCCTTTGATTCGTGCCATTATTGAAGTAAATAATCCACAAATTGGAGAGCGGATTTATGATGGTGCTTGCGGAAGTACAGGCTTCTTATGCGAAGCATACGCTTACATGTATGACCGCATGGAAAAATCAACTACCAATCTTAAAACGCTCCAGGAAAATACACTTTACGGAAAAGAGAAAAAGAACTTGGCTTACATCATTGGCGTAATGAATATGATTTTGCATGGTATTGAAGCCCCAAATATCATACACACAAATACGCTTACAGAAAACATCAGAGACATTCAGGAAAAAGACCGTTACCATGTAATACTTGCTAACCCACCATTTGGCGGTAAGGAAAGGAAAGAAGTGCAACAAAACTTCGATATCAAAACTGGTGAAACGGCTTCTTTATTCTTACAGCATTTTATAAAAAGTTTGAAAGCTGGCGGACGAGCAGGCATTGTAATTAAAAACACTTTTTTGAGTAATGCAGACAATGCTTCTGTATCATTAAGAAAACATTTATTAGAGAGTTGCAACCTGCATACCATTTTAGACATGCCAGCAGGAACATTTTTAGGTGCAGGTGTAAAAACCGTTGTGTTGTTTTTTACCAAAGGTGAACCGACCAAAAAAACTTGGTATTACCAATGTGTGCCGGGTAGAAGTTTAGGAAAAACATCTCCATTGAATGATGATGATTTAAAAGAGTTTAAGGAATTACAGAAAACTTTAGCCGATAGTGAAAAATCTTGGACAGTTGATGTTGCAAGAATTAGCACCAGCAATTACGATTTGAGTGTAAAAAATCCAAACGGAAAAGTGGAACAAGTTTTCCGTTCTATGGATGAAATATTGGCAGAGATGGAAGCATTGGACGAAGAAACAAACGAAATATTGAACAGAATAAAAGAAATGTTTGCATGAGCCAGGTAGAACAAACCACTTTAGGAAAATCGTGTGAGTTTTTTAATGGCAAAGCCCATGAAAAAGACATAGACGTAGATGGTAAATACATTGTTGTCAATTCAAAATTTATTTCGCAAGAAGGCAAAGTAATAAAACGGACAAAAGAACAAATGTTCCCTTTATTCAAAAACGACCTTGTGATGGTAATGAGTGATGTGCCCGACGGTAAAGCTTTGGCGAAATGTTTTATTATTGACAAAGACGACACTTATTCTTTGAATCAGCGTATTTGCTGCATTCGCAGCAAAGAGTATAACACAAAATATTTGTATTACCAACTTAACCGAAACGAACACTTTTTAGCATTTAATAATGGTGAAAACCAAACCAACCTACGCAAGGATGATATTCTTGATTGCCCATTAATTAAACCTTCAATTGAAGAACAAAAAAGAATGGTTGCCGAATTGGATGAAGTTTTTATTGCATTAGAAAACGTACGAGAAAATCTGACTTCGAATATTGTTAATGCAAGGTCTATTTATCAAAGTGAATTATTTAGAATATTTACAGAAAAGGGCGACTCTTGGGAAACAAAACTCTTAAAAGAAGTGTGTGAGAAAATAACAGATGGAACCCATCAAACCCCTACCTACTTTGATTCAGGATACATCTTCTTATCATCTAGAAATGTAACATCAGGTTTTATAGACTGGGAAAATATAAAATACATTGATGAAAAACAACATTTAGAAATGCAAAAGCGAGTTTCTCCTAAAAGAGGAGATATTCTTTTAGCTAAAAACGGAACAACTGGAGTGGCTGCAATGGTTGACCAAGACATTACATTTGATATTTATGTTAGCCTTGCATTGCTTAGAACTAAAGGTGAAGTATTACCTGAATTTTTGTTGTCATTCGTAAACTCTCCTATCGCAAAAAAACAATTCAATCACAGATTAAAAGGAATTGGCGTTCCAAATCTGCATTTAGAAGAAATCAGAGAAGTTGAAATCAGCTTTCCAAAAACAAAAGACGAGCAACTAGAATTGGTTAAGTACTTTAATTTACTTTTAAATAAATCAAAATCACTTGAAGAAAAGTATTTTTCAAAACTTGACAAAATGGAAGAATTGAGAGTCGGGATATTAAATCGAGCATTTGAAAAAGAATTAATAGAAGCTGAATTATGATAACCAAAATTTGCCTAAATAAAGTAGCAAGCTTCAAAAGCCTCACGACTTTGGAAACCGATAAAAAAGTAAACCTTGTTTATGGCTTAAATGGTACTGGCAAAAGTACGTTATCAAATTATCTCTACAAGCCCGCCGACACGAAGTTCAAAGATTGCTTAATAGAAGGCTTGAATGAAGCAGATATACTTGTTTATAATCAAACTTTTATTCAAGACAACTTTTTTGAATCGGAAAGTTTAAAAGGCATTTTTACTTTATCAAAAGAGAACAAAGAAGCAGAAACTAAGATTTCCAATGCAGACAAAGAAATTAAAAAAATTGAAAAGGATAAAGAGACAAAGGAAGCTGAACTTCTAAAAGCAAAAGAGGATATTGCGAACAAACAGACAACTGCAAAGAACAAAATTTGGGAAATTAAGTCAAACTATTCGGGAGGCGACAGAGTTCTTGAATTTTGTCTCGAAGGTTATAAAAGTGACGGGAATAAATTACTTACTTATGTTGAATCATTAAAAAAGCCTGACACCAATCCTACAAAAACAATTGAAATAATCAAAGAAGAAGTTCAGGCACTTGCTGGCGACAATGCACAAAAATATGAGCCATTAATTTCTATTACATTTACAGAATTGCAGATTGAAAGTGATGCATTATTTTCAAAACAAATTGTCGGTAATGAAAACAGTACAGTATCCGAGCTAATCAATACACTTGGATGTTCTGACTGGGTTAAAGATGGATTAAAATATCTGCCATCTGAAATAAAAACGAAAAATGAACCTTGTCCCTTTTGTCAAGAAAAAACAATTTCACCCGAATTGTTGGCAAGTATTAAAGACTATTTTGACGAATCCTATGAAGCTGATTTAAATAAGCTAAAAGGTTACTTAATTGAATACAGCGAAGCAATAAAAACGATTCCCGAAAAGACCATTTTTGAATCAAATCCTAAGATGGAATCTTCAAAAAAAGACTTTGAAATTAAATACACTGCTTTCACAAAAATACTTGGTGATAATCTTAAATTAATTGAAGATAAAATAAAGTTCCCGAGTCAATCAATATCACTAAGCGGTTCAACAAAAGCACTCGGAGAATTATCAGTCATCATTGCAAAGGTTAATGTCTTAATAGCAGATCATAACAAAAAAATTGACAATAAAGCAAAGGTATTAGAAGAAATAAAAAAGGCATTTTGGGAAATCATGCGTTGGGAATATGACCAAACAATTAGTGCTTTGATAGCAGACAAAGCAGCTTCTCAAAAAAATATAGCTGTTATTACGCAAGCCATTGGTGCATTTGATGCTGACATTATTAAACAAAGAAGCATTATAGTTGAACAACAGAAAGAAACAGTAAATATTGAAGAAGCAATTATCAATATCAACAATGGTTTAGTTGATTTAGGTTTTGATGATTTTAAAATTAAAAATCATTCGGATAACTTATACAAAATTATTCGTAGTGATAATGAGTTGAAAGTATTTCAATCGCTTAGCGAAGGCGAAAAAATGATAATTAGCTTTCTCTATTTTCTGGAATTATGCAGAGGTAAGAAAGCCGTTACAGATGCTGGCAGGCA
Source organism: Bacteroidia bacterium (assembly GCA_038258655.1). Classification (GTDB taxonomy): domain Bacteria; phylum Bacteroidota; class Bacteroidia; order 2-12-FULL-35-15; family 2-12-FULL-35-15; genus 2-12-FULL-35-15. The sequence continues at coordinate 12,613 of JBBSPS010000073.1, read as the reverse complement.
AAAAATAATTGTGATAGACGACCCAATTTCAAGTTTATCCCACATCTACGTTTTTAATGTCGGACAAATAATAAAAAAAGAGTTCATGTATTCGGATAAATATGAGCAGTTTTTCTTACTTACTCATAGCTTATATTTTTTTTACGAGCTAACTGACATCAACCATGAGAGAAGAAAATCAACTCAAAACCTTTTCAGACTTTTAAAAAATTCTGATGGAAGCCAAATAATGCCATTGAACTATGAGGAAATTCAAAACGACTACCATTCATACTGGTTTGTGATTAGGGACGACAAGCAACCTTCTGCCCTGATAGCGAATTGCATGAGGAATATTATTGAGTACTTTTTCAACTTTGTAGAGAAAAGAGATTTGAATAATGTTTTTTTAAAACCCAAATTACAGGAATTGCGATTTCAAGCATTTAACCGTTACATAAATCGTGAATCACATTCATTAGGACAGAATATTTTTGATTACAAAGAATTTAATTATGTAGATTTTAAAGAGGCGTTAGCTTTAGTTTTTCAAGTAAGTGGTTACGAAGACCATTATAAAAAGATGATTAAATGAACGAAACCGAAACAAGAGCAGAATTAATTGACCCTGTTTTAAGAACAGCAGGTTGGGGTGTTGTAGAAGGCAGTCGCATTCGCATGGAATTTCCTATCAGTAAAGGTCGTTTAATTGGTCATGGCCAGCGTAGCAAGCCCGACAAGGCAGATTATGTATTGCAATACAAAAACAGAAACCTTGCGGTAATTGAAGCCAAGGCAAGAGATAAATATTACACAGAAGGAGTTGGACAAGCGAAAGACTATGCAGGAAAATTGCAGGTTCGGTTTACCTATAGCACCAATGGTTTAAAGATTTATAAAATTGATATGACCGAAGGGCAAGAAGGAGATGTAACTTCTTATCCAAAACCTGACGAATTGTGGGAAATGACTTTTGGAGAACAAAACAAACTCCAACCGCTTTCAGCCGTTTGGCGTGACAAATTACTTGCCGTTCCATTTGAAGACCGTGGCGGAACATGGCAACCTCGTTACTATCAGGAAAACGCCATTACAAAAGTTTTAGAAGCAGTTTCAGAAAACAAAGACCGCATTTTATTAACCTTAGCCACAGGAACAGGAAAGACGGCAATCTCTTTTCAAATAGCATGGAAACTGTTTCAGGCAAAATGGAACATCAATAAAGACGGACAAAGAAGCCCAAGAATTTTATTCTTAGCTGATAGAAATATTTTAGCTGACCAGGCATTCAATGCTTTTTCAGTTTTTGAAGAAGATGCTTTGGTTCGTATCAATCCAGGCGACATTAAGAAAAAGGGTAAAGTGCCGAAAAATGGAAGTGTGTTTTTTACCATCTTTCAAACTTTTATGAGTGGACCAAATGACACACCCTACTTTGGCGAATACCCGAAAGACTTTTTTGATTTTATTATTATAGATGAGTGTCACCGTGGCGGAGCAAAAGACGAAAGCAGTTGGAGAGCCATTATGGAATATTTTAAACCTGCGGTTCAGTTAGGTTTAACAGCTACTCCAAAACGAACCATCAACGCAGACACTTACGATTATTTTGGTGAACCAGTTTATGTCTATTCATTAAAAGAAGGTATCAACGATGGTTTCCTAACACCTTTCAAGGTTAAGCAAATTGACACTACCATAGACGAATATATTTTTACTGATGATGATACAGTTTTAGAAGGAGAAATTGAAGAAGGAAAACGCTACACAGAAGCGGAAATGAACCGCATAATTGAAATTAAAGAACGGGAAGAATACAGAGTAAAAATATTTATGAGCCTGATAAACCAAAACGAAAAGACGTTGGTTTTTTGTGCAACACAATTACATGCTTTGGCAATACGTGATTTAATTAATCAATTTGCAATAAGTAAAAACCCAAATTATTGCCACCGTGTAACAGCTGATGATGGTAAGCGGGGCGAACAACATTTAAGAGATTTTCAAGACAACGAAAAAAGCATCCCAACTATTCTGACGACCTCACAAAAATTAAGCACTGGTGTTGACGCTCCTGAAGTAAGAAATATTATTTTACTCCGCCCAATAAATTCGATTATAGAATTTAAACAAATCATTGGTAGAGGGACAAGATTATTTGATGGGAAAGATTATTTCACGATTTATGATTTTGTAAAAGCACATCATCATTTCAGCGACCCTGAATGGGATGGAGAACCTGAAGAACCAACTGAACCAACGCCAAGACCACCAAAAGAACCTTGCAAAAACTGCGGACAAATACCTTGTATTTGTGCTAAAGAACCTCAGCCAGCTTGTGAAGTTTGTGGTTATGAAATGTGCAGATGCGACCTACCGACAAGAAGAATGGTAAAAGTAAAATTGGCAGACGGAAAAGTTCGCCAGTTTCAACACATGATAAACACTTTATTTTATAGCCCTGATGGTAGACCAATTTCGGCAGAAGAATTTTTGCAATCACTTTTCGGAGCATTGCCCGAACTCTTTAAAAGCGAAGATGAATTAAGAAGCATTTGGAGCAAGCCCGATACAAGAAAAAAACTATTAGAAGAACTGACTGAAAAAGGTTTTGCAAAACAACAGTTGACAGAGTTTCAGAAAATTCTGAACGCTGAAAACAGCGACATGTATGATGTTTTAGCTTATATCGCATTCCATTCTGACATTTTAGAACGAGCAACAAGAGCAGACAAAGCAAAAATTCATTTGGACAACTACGACCCAAAACAGCAAGAGTTTTTAAACTTTGTTTTGAGCCAATATGTAAAACAAGGAGTTGAAGAATTGGACGACACAAAAATTAGCGACTTACTAATACTGAAATATGATGCGATTGCTGATGCAAAAAGAGAACTTGGCGATGTAGTTTCAATTAGAAATACTTTTATTGGATTTCAAAGATATTTATATGATAAAAAAATAGCAGTTTAAATATAAATAAAACCTGGAAATCCAACAATCTTTCAATCCAAAAAATCTAAATCAGACAAAATAATTTAAACAAACTATCATGCTTACCAAAGGAAACAGGCGAAATGGCCAACCAATTTTTTTGGAAAATAATGAAACGAAAGCGCTTCAACGTATTCCTTTTGATAGTAAAACATTTAATGAAAGCTGGATTCAAAAAATCATTCATGATCATCCCGGTATTTTGCCTGTTAGTGAAATAGAGCCGAGCTTTAATCCACTCATTGCCATTGGCCGGGAAATACAAACAGGTGCCGGTTGCCTGGATAATTTGTTTGTATCACCGGAAGGTTATATCACCATTGTAGAAACAAAACTTTGGCGAAACCCGGAAGCAAGGCGCGAAGTAGTTGGACAAATAATTGATTACGCGAAGGAATTAAGCAAATGGACGTTTACAGATTTGGACAAGGAAATTATTTCTTTCAATCGCAGGTATCATAATAATGCAGATGGGCTTTTAGCAACTGTTCAAAAACATGCGGATCTTGATGAATCAGATGAACAATTTTTTGTAGATAATATCAGCAAGAACCTGAAGCGCGGGCGTTTTCTTTTATTGATCGTTGGTGATGGCATCCGCGAAAGTGTGGAAGATATGATTGAATATTTAGATCATTTACCTCAATTACATTTTACTTTAGCATTGATTGAACTGCAGGTTTTCCGGTTTAATGATGAAAACAATTCATTACTAATCATGCCGCAATTAGTAACAAGAACGAAGGAAATAACCAGAGCCATTGTGCGAATTGAAGGCTCCTTCCCTGCTGATTTAAAAGTGAATATTGAAACAGATCTTGGTACGGAATCTGATAAAACAAAAACGAATGCACAAAAGCTGCTGACATTGGCCGCAGAAGATTTCTTTGACCAACTACAAAAAAATACCAATAATCAAATTGTTGAATTTGCAAAACAAATTATTCGTGATGCAGAAGATTTGAATTATTTTATTGAATGGAATACAGGAAGCTATACAGTAAAACTCTTAGATCCACAGGGAAGTGGTATAAAAATATCATTGTTCACTGTTGATAGAGTGGCTATGGTCTATTTGAAATTTTCTGATAGTCAAATGACTCGTCTTGGTTTACCTGTTGAATTGATGTACGACTTTGCAAAAGACACCGCCGCAATAATTCCTAATATTCAATACAACACAATTACAAAAAATAGTTGGAATAAATATTCAAAATTGTCTGATCTACAACCAGTCTATCCGCAATTCATGGCCCGCGTAAAAAAGTATGTGGAGGATATTGAATTGGCGGGGCAAAGAATCCAAGAATAAACCTCTAATAACTTAGTATTTCCCTTTTTACACAGATGCAGGTATCATTTTCTATTCCACTACTATTGCTGTTTTTTCATCCTGCCATTTAAAACCATTCAACCACAAACTGAAAGCTGTCATTTACAAATCAGCCTGTCTGAAAAGAACACAGGCGTCGTACTTTTAAAAAACGCAACCAAAACTAACTGTTTTTTCAACTATTGAAAGGATCAATCCGATTACAATCAAAACTTGTATTCGCCGAAGTATGCAGGCAGTTTTAAGAAATTTTAAAGCAACTTTTTAAAATTTTTAAAATGAAATACAAAAGACTTTCGCTTATTTTTTTGCTGGCATTCAATATTCTTTTTGGGTGCAATAAAAATAAAGACAACCAGGGTACAGAACTTCATATTGACGTAATTGATGAATCGGACAATAAGGTTCCAGGTGCCTCCGTAACTTTATCTGATAATCGTGGTAATTTTATAGAAAATAAAATTGCAGACAGCTATGGATACGTGGTATTTTCTCATCTTCCACTTGCTACTTATAAGTATGATGCAGTTATAGGATGTAAAAACAACAAAAATGATCTACATTTTTTCACATTAGACTTACCGTATAAAAGTTGGTATTTACCTGCTCATATATCCGAGAATGGGGTGCTAAAAATTATAAATAATTCATCAGATTCTTTTTATTTTGAAATTAATGTTTTGAATATCAAATTTAGTGATGATATTCCCGACCATCAAACTTATTTCCTTTATCCTGATATTGGTTTGCAAAACTTATATACGGTAATAAAAGGTGCATCCGGAACCGGAAAAGATTCATCCATTCAAATCTCTTGTACGGATACCACAATTATAAACTTACCTTATTAGATCATACAAAAAATTGACTAACAGTTTACAAATAAACCTTTCAATATCCAACCAGAAACCCAGGGAAGCCGAAAACTGAATTTTAAAAGAGTAGGCATTTAAATATTATCAAAATGAAAAAAGTAGTATTCGTTATTGTCCTATTTGCATTCATTGCAAAAGCAAATTGTCAAACAGAAGAAGCTCCTGTAATGACTAAAGCAGATTATTTAAAAAAAGCAAAAGGTGAAAAAATTGCTGCATGGATTACTTTGGGTGTTGGAGTCGGGTTAGTAGTCGCAGGTTCAGGCTCTTCTTCTATTAGTTGGGGTAATCAGGGTTCTGATGGTGGTTTTATTTTTGCTATTATTGGTGCTGGTGCTGCATTAGCAAGCATCCCCATTTTCGTATCTGCACAAAAGGATAAAAAAATGGCCGCTTCTGTCGCGATTAGTAACTTACAAATTAATTATCCTTCCCAAAATAATTTTGTAGTAAAAAGACAACCAGCGATTACTTTAAAAATTCCACTGAGATAATTTATCACTCAAAATAAATACTGTTCAAAAGTATCTTTTGAAATTGTGTATGTAATACTTTCTTTATCTTAATGACAAACCCAGGGAAGCCGAAAACTGTAGATTAAAAGAGTAGGCAATTAAATATTATCAAAATGAAAAAAGTAATATTATTGATTGTCCTATTTGCATTTATTGCAAAAGCATATTCCCAGACAACGGAAAAGCCCGTATTGACAAAAGAAGATTATTTGAAAAAAGCTAAAGATAATAAAAGTGGCGCATGGGTAACACTGGGTTTGGGTGGTGGAATGTTGGTATGTGCTGCTGCTCTCGCAAGTGGTTTAAATAAAGCCAATGATAATGCAGTTATAGTGCTGGGCATAGCAGGTGCCACAACATCCTTGCTCAGTATTCCACTTTTCCATTCTGCACATAAATATAAGAAAAGAGCAGCATCAATCGCTTTACGTAACTTAAATATTAATTATCCTGCACAAAACAATTTTGTAGTAAAAAGGCAACCGGCGATTACTTTAAAAATTCCGCTGTAAAATTTTAGCAGTAAATAAAATTCAAACCTGCTTAACTTATTTTGCCATTGCCAGAAATATATGCAGATCGTATAGCGACTTATATTCCGGCAGGCATCAAGTTATTGAGCATTTGTTGTCGTCATCTATATTTTTTTTAAACTATAGTTTTCCTTTTATCAAGATGGATGAATTAAATGTATTTATTTTTCGGATTGAAAAAAACGAACTTTAAAATACATGGAGAAAATGCTTTTAAAAATTCCCTGTTGAATAACTTTTTATTATAAGCTATATTTATATAATATTTCATCCAATGAAAAGCAGGTTTACCATATCTGTAATAATTTCTTTTTTGGTGCTAACCTGCCACGCTCAGATTTCACCAGGCGAAATCCCGGTTTTCAAAAGAGTTACAAATGCCTTCATGCCTTCTATTACATCTAAGTATTTTTTCTTTTCCAAAGATGGCCTGATCTGGTTTTCCACTGCTAAAGGCCTGGTTTCTTTTGATGGCTCTGAATTGTTATATCATTGTAATTTGAAACAATCCACATTGTATGGCTTAACAAAGGTTGGTGCAATGCTGGAAGATCAGCAAAATAATTTTTACCTGACTACACCACAGGGTTTATTTTATTATAACAGGAGAAATGAAACTTTTTCCAAACTGGAATACCCGGGAAAAAATTCAACAAAAAAATCCGCTATTTTATTTACCTCGTTTTTCAAGGATACTCAAGGACAAATTTATATTGGTTCTATTTTAAATGGTTTGTTCATTTATGACCCAGAAAAAAAACATTTTGAACACATTAACCTGGATAATTCAACAACTGATATTGAAAGTGACCGGATGCTCAATACAGTATCCTCCTTTGCAAAAGATGTTTCCAATCCAAATCAATTATGGGTAGGCACTTATCATGGCATTTATTTATTTAATAAGCGAACAAAAAAATTCTCCCAGCATTTTGAAATTGTTACCGGGCCGGAAAATATATATAGCAGTATTTTCATTGCAAGCAAACAAAATATAGATGTGCAGCGAATGGATGTTGAAAATGATAGTACTATTTGGTTTAATTCCTGGACTACAGGTTTTGCACACTATAATACCAGGACCGGCAAAGCGCAGATTGTATTTGGCTGGAAAGACAAGTCTAAAACTGATGGAACCTTTGATGCATATATCATTCCAAAATTTGTCAAAGAATCAACCGGAAAATATTTACTCGGAATCTTTAATGGGAAGACAGCTTTATATGATACTAAAACAAATAAAGCCAGCTTTTTTAATGTATCTGAAAAGGGTTATGAACATGAACAGACACGTTACACAGATAAAGACCGCGATGGAAATATTTGGCTATTACAGCGTGGCATTCTGTATGTATCACTCCCGCCCGCTTTACGTTTGCAACACTTGGTTACATCCACGAATAATCGCCAGCAACCTGAACTCAGGGGCATTTATTTTGATACGACAAAGAAATTAATTTATGGCGCTTATTTATTTTCCACTGGTATAAATGTTTTTGATGCAGATTTTCACTTGAAAAATATTTTAACAACACTTCCTATAAAAAATTATTATAATAATGGTTCCGGTATTGATAAAAATATTACAAAAGATGGAAGTGGCCGATACTGGACAGCCGGATGGATCGTGCAGGTATTATTGCCTGGTGAAAAAAAATTTGAAGCCGCATATAAATTATTTCCGCAACTAAAATGGCTTACTAATAGGGGCGAATTCGATGATGTAATTTCTACCCGTGATGGAAATATTTTGCTTAAAAAAAGTAAGGGCCTTTTCTTTCATATCAACCAATATACACTTGCAACAGATACCATTCGCTACACGGCAACAACAGAAAATGGTGTTACTATTTACAGCTTGCAAACTTTTTATGATCCTGTAAGAAATGATCTTTATTTATCCGGCAACAATGGCATAGAACAATATGATCTTACATCAAAAAAAATGCGGCCTATTACTATTTCAACACTATTGGGAAATGCAGATTCGATGGGAACAACAATTTACCCGGAACTTGATGCAAGTGGCAGGATATGGTCCTACATTCCCCAATATGGCTTCCGGATTATTGATCCGGAAACGCTGCTATGTATTGATTCTATTCAGTTTGAAGAGAAGGGCCTGGTGAAAAGAACGTATGATCAAATAAAAAGCGGGCCAAAAAATTATATGTTTTTGCATTCGCAAAATGGTGTGGTAATTTATAATTATAAAACGCAACACTCATTTCTTTTTGACAATACAAATGGCCTTTCAAGCCCGGAAGATATATCACTGCTTTCTGCAAATGGAAATATGATTCTTGGCCAGCGGGGTGGATTTGATTTTTTTAAAACATCCAATCTGGATCATTATACATCTCATGTAACGCCCTGGCTAAACACAGTAATAGCCGACAGTCTTATATTTGCGCGTATCGGTGCAGAAAATAATGTGCAAGTTCAATTATCGTATCTGCAAAACACAATCACGTTTTCATTTTCAGCACTGGAATATTTTTTCCCGGAACGGATCGAATATGAATACCAGCTTTGGCCGGTTGATCAAAAATTTTCTAAAACGGATTTCTTTAATCGGAAAATAACGTATTCCAAACTTCAGCCGGGCAAATATATTTTCAAATTGAAAGCGCAAATGGAAGGTGGTAATTGGAAAGATCCGGCCATTGAATTTCCATTTGTAATAGTCCCTGCATTTTGGCAAACTGCCTGGTTTAAATTGCTCTGTTTCGTATTGGTTGGAAGTATCCTATTATATCTTGCTATGTGGCGTATTAAATCTATTCGCATAAAGGAAAATCTAAAATTGATTCATGAAAAAGAATTGCTGGATTTGGAAGCCAAAGCGCTCCGTGCACAAATGAATCCGCACTTTATTTTTAATAGCCTCAATTCTATCAAATCGCTGATTAATAAAAATGAAAATGATACGGCCGCAAATTATCTTGCTGTCTTTTCAAAATTAATTAGAACTTTATTTCAAAATTCTGATAAACGGGAAGTAAGTTTATACGAAGAATTAGAGACTTGCAAATTATATACACAAATTGAAAAAATGCGTTTTGGGGAAAAAGTGGAATTTCAATTTGATGTGGATGAAAATATTGACTTGAAAGATATTAGAGTGCCGGCGCTTATACTTCAACCCTTTATTGAAAATGCCATCTGGCATGGTATGGTGCATAAAGAACATGGTGGCATGGTGCTTATTTCAATTAATGAAACAAATGGCGAAATTAACTGTATCATTGATGATAATGGAATTGGCCGCGATATTTCAAAAAAATTTAAAGCATCCTATGAAACGTCTTATGAATCAAAAGGTATTGGCTTGACCAAAGCCAGATTGCATTTGGATAAATTATTGAATGACCGGGAAGATAAGATTATCATTATAGATAAAAAAGATGCAGCAGGCAAGCCTGAAGGGACAAAAGTTATTATCACCTTTAAACAAAATTAAAAATTGATACGCGCATTGATCATTGATGATGAACAAAATTGTATCGAAAGCCTGGTTTTTGATTTGCAGAAATATTGTAAAGAAGTGAATGTAGTAGAAACCTGTAATTCTCCGAAACAAGGTTTACTTGCTATAAAAAACCATGACCCTGATATTGTTTTCTTAGACGTTCAAATGCCATGGATGTCAGGTTTTGAAATGCTGGAAATTTTAGATGAAATTAATTTTGCCATCATTTTCACTACAGCGTATGATCAGTTTGCAGCCAAAGCTTTCCGCATCAGCGCAATTGATTATTTATTGAAGCCTATTGATGTAAATGATTTACAGGAAGCAGTGCGGCGCGCGATTGAAAAGATCAGCAAACAAGGTGGTACAGAAAATATTACTAATTTATTACAGAATATAAAGAAGCCTGCCTTGCAACAGCGCATTGCTTTTGCGGGAAGAGATGGCTATGAATTTATTGAAGCAGATAAGATCATTTATGCCAATGCGGAAGGTTCCTATACGCACATTTATCTTACCGGAAAGCGAAAATTAATCATTTCAAAAACACTCAGTGATGTGGAAGAATCCCTGCCTGCTAACTTATTTCACCGCATTCATCATAGCACAGTTGTAAATCTTTCCCATATCACACATTTTTATAAAACAGATGGTGGTTTCCTGCTTATGGATAATGGTGAAAAATTAATTGTTTCAAAATCCCGTAAGGATAGCCTGTTGGAATGCCTGGGTTTGAAATAAAATCATTGGGATAAAAATTTTATATTTCAATGAATTTATTTTTATCTTTCAACCTTTCTGTGCAAATTAATTCATGATGAATTTTTTTTAACCGTAAAAACCAACCCGCATGTTCAAAAATTTTATACGCTTCAACACGCTCGCTTTTTTTCTCATCTTATTTTTACAAGCATGTAAGAAAGACGTTGTTCCACTACAGGAACAGCCCGAAAATAATTTTTTGGGAAATAAAATTGCAGCAAACTATTACACTGTGCATACGGCTATCCGCAAACTGGATTCTGTAAAAAATAATACCTATAATTATGAAATTGCTTTTTGGGTGAGCGCCGGTGATGATTCTGCAAATGCTTTACAACTCAATGGTGGACTGGTTTTGAATTATGAATTGACTACAGGTAATAAAACTACCTCGCAGGTTTTTAAATTAAAAAAAGGCAGTTATGTTACGAGAAGTTTTGTAACGCTCAGAGGCCCGGTTTTAATTACCGGAAAGTCCACAACGCCTTCGTCATTCAGGGGAAAACCAATTATTTTTACCAGCACAACTATTGAACAAACATATAATCTTCAACCCATTCATGTACAGGGCAAAAATTTTGCAGACGCCAATGGAAATGCATTTATTCCCTGGGGTGTAAATTATACAAATACAGATCAACTTCGTCTTGTAGATGATAATTGGAATGATCCCGCAACCTGGGAAATTATTAAACAGGATTTCAGGGAAATGAAAGCGTTGGGTGTAAACATAATTCGCATTCACCTGCAATACAACCGTTTTATGACAGACGCTGTAACGTCCAACCAGCAAGCTCTTTCGAGACTGAAAGATGAAATTGAATTTGCAAATACCTACGGTTTGTACCTGGACATTACCGGTTTGTGTGCATATATAAAAGAAGACCAGCCTGCCTGGTATGATGCCATGGATGAACAATCAAGATGGGCAACGCAAGCTGTTTTTTGGAAAGCAGTTGCAGGCGTTGCAAAAAATTATAATAATGTGTTTGCATACAACCTGATGAATGAACCGGTAACCCCGTTAAGAAATACCAATGATTGGTTGCCCGGCCAGCCTTATGGAGGTTATTATTTTGTTCAAAATTTAACGCGTACGCCTAACCACAGGTCATGGCAAACGGTGACAAGCAATTGGATTACTACTTTAAAAACTGCTATCCGCGAAGAAGATTCAAGAACGCCTGTAACTATTGGTTTCATTGGTCTTGGCGTGACTGCCGTATTCAATGATCAGTTGGATTATAATAGTGCGCATGTGTATCCTGAAAAAGGAAAAATGCAACAATCATTTGATTATGTAACAAACAATCAAACAGCGGAACCGTTGGTGATTGAAGAAACAAATTGGTTTGCAGGTTTTGATAACATGGAAAATTTTATCAATACCACACAAAGTCAAAATCAAACTGCCGGATATTTATCACATTATCTCGGCCAAACAATTGAACAACTCATTGCAAATGGTGATTTGGGTTCTGCCATACAAGCTGAATGGTATCAATTATTTTGCTATGATTTGAACCCAAATTATAACAAGCCCATTTATTAATAGTTGAATTTTATTTTAAAAAAAATCTCCGCATAATAATTACAAATGGCTGTCAAAAATAAAATATCTGAATCCAGGTTTGGCTATACCACAAATTTGTATGCGGAAACAATTTCGTTTTATAAAAACATCCTGCAATTAGAAATATATAATTCCTGGGACAGGGGAGCAAATGACAAGGGAACAATTTTTAAATCGCCAAACGGGTCAGGTTTACTTGAAATTGAAGAAGGGGAAACGGTGCCTGTGATTTCTGGGGCTTCATTATACATCGAAGTGGATAATATTGACAAGCTTTATGATATGGCTGTAAAGCAGGCTGTCCGCATCATTCAGCCAATTCAGAATACTTCTTTTGGCCATCGGAATTTTAAATTTGAAGATCCTAACAAATTGGTCATAGGCTTATTTGAATATTTTGCTATGGATTAAATTTAACATCTTAAGAACATCATTTTATTTCTATATAATTTGAACTTCGCTTTCTAAATCTTAAACCATGAAACTGTCAAGGCACTTTTCACTCTTGTTCACCCTGGTTTATTTCGCAAGTTGTACCACTTTCCATGTCCCTGCAACACTGGGCGAAATGGCAGAT
>JBBSPS010000072.1:0-16576 GCA_038258655.1 Bacteroidia bacterium | reverse complement strand
TAGGTCTGCGAAAGACTTTAAATGACTTTGTTTTATCATACTGCAAAAATAAAAAAACAAATAGTTGTAAGTATCAATGATATCAATACTTACAAACAAATTTTCTCTTTAAACTTAATGAATACACCTTGCAGTGTTCTCTTATCAGCAATGGTGAAGTGTTTTTGTTATTAACTGCAACAGTAGCATAAGCAGCAGCAATGCGGGCGTATAATAATTTAAGTTTAATGAAAAAGCTCTCTTTAAGCAATTTTGGGGTGGGTTTGCGAGTGATAATTGAGGATATAGTACTTCAATGTCTCTGCTACTTCTAGCTTGGCTCAGTCATTTACAATAGATCCTTCTAAGGCTTCTTATTCAGGCTTAAAAACCAGTTCAAGTCTTTCATCCTTGGTTGGGAACTAGTACAGCCAATGATAATAAAGGAAGTATAAGCAATTTTGCATTTAATGCAAATAAATTATTTTGTTATAAACTTTCTTAAATCGGTTTAGGTTATTCTATGCAAATATTCTTTTTTTGCACCACATTAATAAATTTAATTTTTAATATGAAAGCCTTACATTTAACTGCACTTCTCTGTGTGTTTTTTACATCCTTATTTGCCAAAAATAATTTCAAACCTGGCTATATCATCAAGGCCAACAATGACACCATTCGTGGATTAATTGATTATGGTGCTGCTGTACACAATGCTGCCCATTGCAGTTTCCGGAAAGATTCGGCATCTACGGTGATTAATTATTTACCCGCTGAGTTAAAAGGTTATGGGTTCACCTTCAATCGGCATTTTGTTACAAAAGAAGTGAAGCTGGAAGCTGCCGCCGATTCTGCTTATTTCTTTTTAGAATACCTTGTTAAAGGCCCTGTTGATTTATATTTTCTGGATGATCGGGGATTGACTCATTTTTTTATTGAACAAAAAAATGTGTTGTATGAATTAACAAATGATCCGGTTAAAATTGTAGAAAATGGCGTTACATATACAAAAACATCCAATAAGTATAAAGGTATATTAAAGTATGCTTTACAGAATGTACCCGGTATCCAGCCCGATATAGAGCGCACCGCTTTCAACCGGAAATCGCTGGTGGCTCTTCTGGAAAAATACTACAGAAGTCTGGAAAAAAATTCGGGGTATGTCACTTACCATGAAATAAAAATGAAAGGTCCTCATGAAAAATGGAAATTTCATATAGGGCTCAATGTTGGTTATAATCATTCAAACATGAATGTTGTCTCAGCCATCACTACAAAAAAATACATGTTCCCGGCCAGCCCTACGGTGCACATGTCTATTGATCCTATCATCACAGGAGGGAATTTTCCTGATTCACAACCTGTTGGTTCATCTAACAATAATTTATTTCCAGGGTTGCTGCTGAATTTCAGAAGTGGAAAAAACACGGTTGGAATAGAAGTCAATTATAATAAAAATAATTTTACGCTAACTGATTTTAAATTAAACACACAGCAACTAATACTCCCAATTACTTACAAAAGAGAATTTGGTTATCAGAAAAAATTAATGCCCTACATCAATATTGGGCTCTGCCTGAATTATACGTTTAGTACTGATGTCGAGAATCTGTACTTGAATTACATGGCTCCGGATGAAAATGGTTATAATTTTAAATACGTTACAAAACAAAGTTATGTATCCAGCCAAAACAGTTCTATAAAAAAAGGGACCCTGGGTCCTGGTGTTGTAGGAGAATTGGGACTGTCCTATCACTTAACTAAAAAAAACACCCTCCAACTGGGCGTAATTTTTTCTTTTTATAGCAATCATTTTACCAGTGACTTTGACGATCATATCCACATCCGTACAACCATGATTTATTCAAATATTGCAGTAGCTGGGGGGATCTCTTTTTAAGAAAATATTTTTAGGCAAAGTTATACTTCTTGTCAAAAGGTATGAAGATACGAACGAAATTTTGTAAAAGGAATTTCATTTTGCACAAAGTTTTAACACACGTTAATTTATATATTGAGTCAATACGTGGGGATCTTTCTTTACTTTTGAGGGCCGTGCCATTTAGAATGCAGCAGCTGATAATAGTGTAGGAAAACAGTACACTTCAATTAATAAAATTTAATCAAAATATACGATGAAAAAAATAACAGCTTGCCTTTTCCTTTTTATAAATGCTTTTGCGATTAATACATTAACTGCGCAAAAAAACTACATCAAAGGAGTAATTGTTACAAACAATAATGATACTGTTCATGGAACGATCAATTACCACAACTGGGATGAAAACCCAAGTGCTATTCAATTTGTGAAAGAAGGGACTACTGAGGTAATCAGTTATAAGCCTATGCAAATAAAGGCTTTTACCGTGGCAACTGATTATTATGAAAGTGCAACGGTTGATATAGACGCTACTTCGCAAAGGTTGGAAGATCTTGGTAATTCCATTGAACCATTGATGATAAAGGATACTGTTTTTTTTAGCGTTTACGTAAAAGGGGAAGCTAGCCTGTATTATTATAAAAGTAAAAATGACAGGAAGCATTTTTTTATTAAAAAAAACAATATCACAGAAGAGTTGATCAATAACTACTATTACAAGCATCTGGATGATCAGGAATTACTTGTAAAATCAGATAAATACAAACAGCAGCTGATTAACCACTTAGCTGATTGTTCTGGAATAACTGAAGATATCACAACTTTGAATTATAGAGGGAATGAGCTGTTGAAATTATTTATTAAATACAATAAATGCAGGAATACCTCTGTGGTATTTATAAAAAAATCGGATAATTTTATATTTGAACCTTTTATTATTGCCGGTGCTTCAATAACAAAACTAAATTTTTTCACCACCCCTGATTATTTAGGAGATGTGGTATTTAACCGCTCTACTAATTTCGCATTGGGCCTTGCATTAAACATTGTATTACCTAGAAAAAGTAAAACAGCATCATTGTATAATGAGTTGCTCTACAAAACGTATCAAATGGAAGCATTTAGAGGAACCAAATATTACGACATCAATTATAGTAATACCAAAAAGTATGTTTTTAACTTTACATATCTGAAGTTGACCACTTTATTAAGATTTACATATCCCGGAAAAAAATTAAACCCCTTTTTCAATATAGGTATGACCAATGCGTATGCCATTCGATCAGTAAATACCCTGACAATTGAAACCCAAATTTATAATAGCCACTACTCTGAAACTAAACCCGCCATCGATGATATTAAAAAATATGAAGCAGGGATTGCAATAGGCATTGGCATTTTGTATAAACATATTAGTTTGGATTGCCGTTATGAAAGGGGTAATTCAATGGCGAAGGCATCAGACCAAGTAAGATGCGTAACAGATAATTATTATGTGTTGTTGGGATATAGATTCTAGAAACTTTATGTCATAGTGCCTCTAGTAATGCAACTGCTCGTTAACGCATATATGTATCGTTAATTTTTTATTTTACCCACTAAAGAAGTTTTTATCGAACAGGATTTTATCAAATTAAAATTTATAAATGAAAACTACAATAGCTTGCCTTTTCCTTTTTATAAATGCTTTTGCGATTGCGCAAAAAAATTACATCAAAGGTGTAATCATTACAAATGATAATGATACTATTCATGGTACTATCAACTATCTCAACTGGGATAAAAATCCTGACGCTGTTCAATTTGTGAAAGAAGGAACTACTGAGGAAATCAGTTATAAACCTATACAAATAAAAGCTTTTATCGTGGCAACTGATTATTATGAAAGTGCTATAGTTGCGATAGATAATAGTACCAAGCAACTGGAACATCTTTCCCATTCACCTGATCCGGTTATGGTAAAGGATACCGTGTTTTTAAGTGCGTATGTGATTGGGAAGGTGGGTCTTTATTATTTTAAGGACAAAACGGACAGGAAGCATTTTTTTATAAAAAAAAATAATCTTATGCAGGAGTTAATCAACAATTATTTTTATTTCTATAACGAAGGCATAGATGAACTTATAAAATCTGAGAAATACAAACGACAGTTAATTAT
This sequence comes from Bacteroidia bacterium, assembly GCA_038258655.1. GTDB lineage: Bacteria > Bacteroidota > Bacteroidia > 2-12-FULL-35-15 > 2-12-FULL-35-15 > 2-12-FULL-35-15. Next base: position 12,560 of record JBBSPS010000072.1, on the reverse strand, counting down.
GGAAATGGATGATTGCGAAGGAATAATAGATGATATTAAAAAACTTACTTACACTAGTGTTGAATTATCTCGCTTATTCAAAAAATATAATCTGTGTAAAAATGTAACTCCCCTGTTTGTAAAGAAACGTGAAAAATTTATATTTGAACCTACTTTGATAGCTGGTTTTTCTAGCACGAAATTTCATTTTGAGAGTACTGTACCTAATTATCTGCAGGAAGCACATTTTAATCGCTCTTCTGATTTAGTATTCGGTATTGCTGTGAATATTGTAATTCCTCGCAAAAGAAAAGCCCTTTCCTTATACAATGAATTTATGTATAAATCCTATGGTGCAAAAGCAGATGTAACAACTTATTTCGATTCATATACTCGTTTTGACAAGCATTATATTTTTGATTTTACCTACTTGAAATTGGTAACGCTTTTAAGATATATTCACCCTGGAAAAATTTTTCAACCGTTTTTTAATATCGGTATAACCAATGGTTATGCTATTAAAATATTAAATACACAAATTGTTGAAACTACAACAGCGTATAATTACAGGTCCTATACTATTCCTGCAATAAGTGATTTCAGAAAATATGAACAGGGAGCAATAGGAGGTGTGGGTGTTTTTTATAAACATTTTAGTTTGGAGGGTCGTTTTGAAGTTGGAAATGGAATGTCAACAACAGCATATCTTTACTCTACGATTAAAAGTTATTATTTATTATTGGCCTTTAAGTTTTAATTTGCATGATTGATTGTTGGATTTAAAATAATATCTCCATCTAAAGAATTAGCGCAAAGGTATGAAGATACGAACGGAATTTCTCAAAAGGAATGTGTGTTGCCAATCGCTTACCAATAAAAAGAAGAGACGAATCCTGGTATCACCAAATAGAATGTAACTATAATCCTTACATAGCTAAATGGAAAGGGGAAGATGGCTACAAAACACTTATAGAGTGCGATATTTCAGTTAATTTATTCGGAGTCAATATTAACAATAAAAAAAACCAACTAATTTAGCAGTTGACTCAACTTCTACTTTACAAACAACCTAATATCATAAATCCTATGAAAATAAAAACAACTATTCTGCTAAGTATTATTAATATCGGTTTTGTATTATCCCAAAACAATTTAAAACCAATTGCTTCAGACTGTTCAAAAGCAATACCTATTTCCATAAAGGGTAATATGATTTATGGACCAACTGATGCACCAACCGGGTTTGGTGATGTTCAGGAAGTAACAACAAAAAATAAAGTACAATTTGAAAAGGAACATAATACTGCCTGGTATTTATTAACTGTACAACGTGATGGTGAATTGGTTATAGAAATTGTTCCGGAAGACCGCACAAATGATTATGATTTTTTGGTGTATAAATATGATGGTGCAAATTTTTGTGATGCGTTTTCAAAAAATAGCAATCCGCCATTACGCAGTAATTTATCCCGTGTTGATAAATCTATTCAAGGTATTACCGGCTTAATGGCAAATGTAAAAAATAGCAGTGTAGGCATGGGACTTGGCAATGCATATTCAAAATCCATTCCGGTAAAAACCGGGGAACAATACATGTTGGTATTGGATAATGTATATGCCAATGGTAAAGGACATACTATTTATTTTAATTTCTTAAAACAAGTTGAAATAAAAGGTAAGGTTATAGATTCCGATAATGCAGCCGTTGTAGCGGATATGTCCTTATCTGATAATTTCGGAAATACAATCGAACAATTTAAAAGTGATAAAAATGGCGATTACTCATTAAAAACTGCGCTGAAGGAAAATGAAAATTATAACCTCACCACCGTATCAGAAAAAACATTCATTCAAAATAATAAGATTAATACGAATACTTTAAAAAATCAAACTACATTTGACAATGTAAATGTGGTGTTGCCAAAATTAAGACAAGGTGTAAAATATAATTTCGGCAATATTAATTTTTATGGTAATCTGGCTGAATTACTTCCTTGTTCTTTTCCTTCTGCAGAGGCGTTGTATCAGTTAATGCAGAAAAATAAAAAATTGGTAATTCAAATTGAAGGCCATGTAAATAAAGGAATTGTTACAACAGAAAAAGAAGAAAAATTTAATCAGGCACTATCAGAACAAAGAGCGTTGACAATATATAATTATTTAGTAAAAAAAGGAATAAAAAAAGAACGTTTGAGTACTATTGGTTTATCGGCAAGCCAAATGCTTTTTCCTGTTCCAAAAAATGAAGTGGAGCAAGAAGCGAATAGAAGAGTAGAAGTAAAAATAACATCAATGGATTAAATTGTGAGTAAATATCCTTTCTACCAACAACCCGATGAAATGGATTGCGGCCCCACCTGCTTGCGCATGGTGGCTAAGTATTATGGGAAAAGTATAACACTTCAACAGTTACGTCAATTAGCAAGCACAACCCGCCAGGGAAGTAGTTTGCTTGGTATAAGTGAAGCCGCTGAAAAAATTGGTTTCCGGACAATAGGCGTTAAAGTAACTTATGAAAAACTCTTGGAAGATGCGCCTTTACCTTGCATCGCCCACTGGAACCAAAATCATTTTGTTGTAATTTATAAAATTAAACAATACTCCCCTCTCTTTGGGAGAGGGACCGGGGAGGAGGTCGTTTACATAGCCGATCCCGGCCACGGACTGCTAAAATATACCAAAGAAGAATTTTTAAAATCATGGAAAAGTGATGCACACGAAGGTATTATACTTTTGCTCGAACCTACACCTGAATTTAATACAGAAGATGACCCCACTCCAAGCCTCTCCAAAGGTGAGGGCGCAAAAAAAGGTTTTTCCTTTTTATTCAAGTACCTATTTCGTTATAAAAAATTATTAGTTCAACTAATGATAGGTTTACTTGCGGGGAGTTTATTGCAATTAGTCTTCCCGTTTTTAACGCAAAGTATTGTAGATATTGGTGTACAAAATAATGATGTAAAATTTATTTACCTCATCCTGTTCGCGCAATTAATGCTTTTTTTCGGACGGGTAACTATTGAAATTATTCGGAGTTGGATATTATTACATATCAGTAGTAGAATAAATATTTCATTGGTTTCTGATTTTTTTGTGAAACTGATGAAATTACCTATCGCATTTTTTGATACAAAAATGACAGGTGATATTATGCAGCGCATCAATGATCATCATCGTATCGAAAGTTTTTTAACGTCCACAACATTGAGTGTACTATTTTCATTTGTTAACCTGATCGTATTCAGTTTTGTATTGGCATATTACAATCTCATCATATTCACTGTGTTTTTGGGAGGAAGCTTTTTATATTTTGTCTGGATACTTTTTTTCTTAAAACGCAGGGCAGATCTCGACTACAAACGATTTTCTCAAAACGCTCAAAACCAAAGTAAGGTAATGGAACTTATCGCGGGAATGCAGGAAATAAAATTGCACAATGCGGAACGGCAAAAACGCTGGCAATGGGAAAACATCCAGGTGCGTTTATTCAAACTCAATATTAAAGGGTTAACATTGGAGCAAACTCAAAATGCAGGTTCCAGTTTAATCAATGAACTTAAAAATATATTCATCACATTTTTATCCGCAAAATTAGTTATTGATGGACAAATTACTTTAGGGATGATGCTCTCGATCAGTTACATTACAGGCCAATTAAACAGTCCTATAATGCAATTGGTGGGCTTTACACAAAGTTTACAAGATGCCCGTTTAAGTTTAGAACGGCTATCGGAGATTCATAATAAACAAAATGAAGAAACGGAATCATCTTCACCTATAAACTTTTTTCAAGGAGAAGGGCAGGAGACTAATGGATCTATTGATCTAAAAAACGTTTCTTTTCAATATATAGGAATGTTTGGCGATATGGTTTTGAAAGATCTCGATCTAACCATTCCTGCCAATAAAATAACAGCTGTTGTAGGGACAAGCGGTAGCGGAAAAACTACGCTGATGAAATTATTATTAAAATTCTATGAACCAATAAAAGGTGAAATAAAAATAGGGCAACAGAATTTAAATTCAATTTCTGCTAAAACATGGAGAGATCAGTGTGGTGTTGTAATGCAGGAAGGGTATATTTTTTCGGACACTATCGCGAATAATATTGCTGTTGGAGTAGAAAATGTGGACAAAGAAAAACTCCGCCACGCTGTTAAAATCGCGAACATTCAAGAGTTTATAGAATCCTTGCCACTCGGTTACAATACTAAGATAGGAATGGAAGGCATTGGTGTAAGTACGGGACAAAAGCAACGAATTCTAATTGCCCGTGCCGTTTATAAAAACCCTGATTATTTATTTTTTGATGAAGCAACAAGCGCATTGGATGCAAATAATGAAAAAGTGATCATGAATAATTTGGATAAGTTTTTTAAGGGAAAAACGGTTGTGGTGATCGCGCATCGTTTAAGCACTGTAAAAAATGCAGATCAAATAATTGTTTTGGATAAAGGTAAAATTGTGGAGCATGGTAATCACACCGAATTAACTGCATTGCGAGGCAATTATTATGACCTGGTAAAAAATCAATTGGAGCTTGGAAACTAAAGCCTAAAGTTATAAAGTTGAAAAGTTTTTAAACTTTGGACATTCGATTTTTTAACATTCAAACTTTGTATGGAAAAAGAAATAGAAATTAAAACCGAAGAAGTAAACGAATTACTTACCGCTGTTCCGAAATGGATTGTGCGTTGGGGGGTTACTATTATTTTTTTAATGATGATAATAGGATTGTCTTTATCATTCTTTATTAAATATCCGGATACTCTTTCTGCTAAAACAATTATTACTACTGTTAATCCTCCTGTTACACTTATTGCCAAAACAAACGGAAAAATAATAGAATTAAAAACAAAAAATAATCAATTGGTAAAACAAGGAGAAGTTTTGCTTGTGATTGAAAACCCTGCTAATTATAAGGATGTAAATAAAATTAGTTATTTACTTGACACGTTAAATTTTAAAACAAAAATAGTACCCGAAATAACCTCTTATGATTTGTTGCAAATGGGAGACCTGACTCCCGGGTTTATCGCATTTCTAAAAAGCTATAACGATTATAAACTACAATTAGAGATCAATCCGCAGGAAAAAGAAATAGAAATTATAAATAAGGAGCTTTCGGAATATCAAGTATTACAGGGAAAATATCAGAACCAGGAAAATATATTCAAAGAAGAATTTTCTCTTGTAGAAAAAGATTTTAACCGCTACAATACCCTCTTTCAAAGCGCTGCTATAAGCGCTAAAGAGTTTGAGGACAAAAAACGAGAATATTTATTATCAAAACGCAATTATGAAAATGTAAAAATTACCAACATCAATAATAAATTAACGATCAATAACCTGGAGAAAAATAAATTACAATTACAAATGCAAGCTTATCAGGAAAATGAAAAATTTGAACAAAGCCTGAACCAAAATATACAAGCGCTGAAATCACAGATCGAAACCTGGCAGCAAACCTATCTATTGAAAGCTCCTATTGATGGTAAAGTTTCATTATTTAATTACTGGAGCAACAATCAAAACTTAAAACAAGGAGATGAAGTGTTAAGTATTGTCCCCACTCAAAAACAAGAAATGATCGCTAAATTATTTTTACCTGTAAACAATTCCGGAAAATTAAGGATAGGACAAACAGTAAATATTAAATTGAATAATTATTTGTACCAGGAATATGGAATGCTTAAAGGCAGCGTAAAAAATATTTCTGTGATGCCAAAAAATGAAAGTTACGCGATCGAAGTTTCTCTTCCCAATAAACTAACTACCAGTTACAACAAGCATCTTGATTACAAAGAAGAGATGCAGGGTACAGCAGATATTATCACAGAAGAGTTAAGCGTTTTTGACAGAGTATTTTACCAATTCAGAAAGATCTTAAAGAAATAAATCTTCTCACTTCCTCAATATTAAATAAAACTTTAATAGGAGGAATTCAAAACAATTTTAGATTTTTTATCCCCACATTGAATGAAATAAATCCCTGCTTTTAAATACGATAGGTCAAATTTGTTTTCCCCTTTAGTTAATATTATTTTGGCAACCTGCTCACCCAATGTATTATAGATGATCGCTTGTTTATCCTCCTTATTGATCAATTTAATTAAGCCATTTGAAGGGTTTGGATAAATTGATAACACATCAGTTGAATTATCAAAATCAGTTATACCTGTTGCTAATAGTGTTCCCATTTTCATTCCATTACCAAAACTGCTTACCCAAACTTCGTTGGTATTGTATGGATTAAAAAACACCCGTTCAGGCTGTTGGAAAGGATAACTTTGTACTTGTGAAAATGTTGGCGTTGCAACATTGATATTGTTTGACATCCACAAACCTTGTGTTTCGGAAGTCATGTAAATTTGATTTGGGTTGGTTGGATTAAATGTACAGGAAGTAACTCTGTCAATAGTTGTACCGGTTAATCTTGCCCAGGATGTTCCTCTGTTAGTGGTTTTATAAAGTCCGCCTAAACCATTTGGCGCGCCGCCCCATCCACTAAATACGCCCACATACCAAGTTTTTTGTGTTGCATCATTCGGATCGATCACAATATCTTTTGTCCAGTAATGCATTCCTGCATCCGAAACATCAGTCCAACTATTGCCAACAGGATCATAAATAAAAACTCCTGAGCTGGCTGTAAATACAGTTGTTCTACGACCGGAGTATGTACATACCATTTTACCATCATTCAATACAACAATACTTGCCGGATGTTTTTCGGTACGTGGCGGATTGGATAATAATGTCCAAGTGGACGTGGCTAAATTTTGCAAGTCATTACAAATATAAATTCCACCTAAACCACTTCCGCCATTGTAGTGAATGACGCTGGCATAGGCTCTATTAGGATTACTTGGATCCAATGCGATCCAAAATACAGGATGATTAAATACATGTAAATTTTGCCATGTTAAACCATTGTTGGTAGAATAAATTATTTTTCCGTTTGCATCCGCTGCATCCAGTTGAGCATCCGCTAAACGTGTACTTTGATACATATCATGAATGTTGGATGTGCCTGCAAACAATGTTCCTGTTGTTGGATGTTGTACTACACGATACGTTGAATTACCAGTGTTTCCGGTATAATTGAATGACCATGAATTTCCAGCATCAGTGCTTCGTATTCCGCGAATATCGGAAAAGCAAGCCCACATATTTGTTGCATTTACCCAATGTACTTGCCAGCAGGTGGTATTTTCAATTCCTATACTTTGATAATTTTGATTGGGTGGAGTGGTTGTATTTACAGGATGTTGACCAGTACTGTTTAAATATCCTTGTTGCCATGTAGTACCACCATTTGATGTTTTATGTACAAACCCCAAGTCACCAAAAATTACATCATTCACATTATTAGGTGCAACAGCAATTGCAAATGAGCATTCACCATAACTCCAGCCACGGTCGCCGCCTTGTCCGCTCCAACCGGTATTAATATTTTTATTGTTGGCCGTAGTAAATACATGTGTCCAAGCCGTTCCTGCATTAATCGTCTTAACAATAGTAGGTTCTGAGCTGCTATTACTTCCAGCTAAATAAACCGTATTAATATCATTGGCCGCCATACCAACAAACATTAAATAATCAGTGCCTAAGGTAATTCCGGTCATTTTAGATGTCCAGTTGCCCGTGCCATAATCAACAGAATAAACCCCTGTCATAAACCCATTGTAATCGGAACCAACCACTCCAACATAAATATTACTTGCAGCAGCAGTGATACAAAAAAAGCGGGTAACGCTTCCAACTTTTGCTCCTGCAAACGACCAAATACGATCTGTAGCAGGAATGCCTGTAATAGTAGTTGTTGACCAGTTTGCCCCTGCGTTAGTTGAAACCAATACACCATCATTTGTTCCTATATAAATATTGTTTCCATCAAAAAATACGCCCCCTACTGTGTTTCCCGCTCCTGAGGATAATGCAGTATGAATATTAGTAAAGGATGTTCCACCATTGCCTGAGAAATAAATATTTCCGTAGTATGAAATGATCACACGATTCGGATTATTATAATCAGCATCGATGCTAAATGTTTCTTGCGAATTATCTGGATTTCCTGCAAGGGTAGTCCATGTTCCACCATTGTTAGTGCTTTTCATAGGCACTACCATATTGTTTGCATAACTGATGGTGTATAGCAATCCGGCAGTAGAAGTATAACACACTTTTGAATTATGTCCGCCAATCACTTGCTGAAAATTTACTTGTGAATAGGTGTTTCCATAATCTGTGGTATGAAACAATTCACCCATATCGCAGGAAACATAATATTCGCTATTATTAGCAGGGTTAATCGACAATGAAAATAATGCCCCGCCACCGCCAATACCACGCGAACTGAATGATGTGGGTTGCGCGAAAAGCAGGCTGCTAAATAATATCAGGAATAGGGAAGTAGATTTTTTCATGGCTATTTTTTTATACTATAAACTTATAAAATTTTAGGATGCAACGCAACTAATTAAAAAATTAACTTTGTTCGCATAATAAGATACTTAATGAAAATAGAAGAATTACTGTTTACTGCGATTAACACCTCATTAAAAGCTGGCGAAGAAATTTTAAAAGTTTACAATTCAGAGTTTGCAGTAGAACGTAAGGAGGATAATTCACCTCTTACACTTGCAGATAAAAATGCCCACAATATGATTTGTAATAGTTTATTGGCAACAAATTTTCCCGTATTAAGTGAAGAAGGAAAAATGACTGAATATTCTGAACGCAGCAAATGGAAACACTTTTGGATGGTTGACCCATTGGATGGTACAAAAGAATTTGTAAAACGGAACGGAGAATTTACAGTGAATATTGCTCTTATTCACCAACAAAAATCAATACTTGGAGTTATTTATATTCCGGTTACTAGTACACTTTATTTTGCAGCGGAAGTAGTGGGAAGTTATAAGTTTCAAGTTAAAAATCCAGAGCTCAAAGCCCAAAGTTTAAGTGAATTGATAGCATCCTCTCAAAAATTGCCGATTCAAAATCTCGAAAAAAAATATACAGTAATAGCAAGCCGTTCTCACTTAAGTGAAGAAACCCAACAATTTATTGATGGATTAAAAACAATTCATAAAGAAGTTGATTTTATTTCATCCGGCAGTTCTATAAAATTATGTTTGGTTGCGGAAGGCAGCGCGGATGTTTATCCTCGTTTTGCACCAACAATGGAATGGGATACCGCTGCCGGACAAGCCATTTGTGAAATGGCAGGAAAACAAGTGATGGATTATGCCACCAATGCTCCATTACTTTATAACAAAAAAAATCTTCTGAATAATTGGTTTACTGTTCAATGATTAAGTGGCGGATATTTCGTATAATTGCATATAATCTAAAAAAATAAAAATGAGTAAAGTAGCATTGATCACAGGAATTACGGGCCAGGATGGCGCCTATTTAGCAGAATTATTACTGGATAAGGGATATACTGTTCATGGAGTTAAAAGAAGAAGTTCATTGTTTAACACTGATCGTATTGATCATCTTTACAAAGACCAGCACGAAAAGAAAGTAAATTTCTTTTTGCACTACGGGGATCTAACAGATTCAACTAACCTTATCCGCATCATACAAGAAACACAACCGGATGAAATTTATAACCTTGCTGCACAATCGCATGTAAAGGTTTCGTTTGAAACTCCGGAATACACTGCCAATGCAGATGCAATAGGGACATTACGGATATTGGAAGCAATCCGGATTTTAAAGCTTGAAAAGAAAACACGTTTTTATCAAGCCTCTACATCCGAGATGTATGGCAATGTTCAGGAAATTCCTCAAAAAGAAACGACACCATTTTATCCTCGCTCACCATACGGAGTTGCCAAAGTATATAGTTTTTGGATCACGAAAAATTATCGTGAAGCGTATGACATTTATGCCTGTAACGGTATTTTATTTAACCACGAAAGCCCTATTCGCGGGGAAACATTCGTTACCCGTAAAATTACCCGTGCAGTTGCGAAAATACATTTGAAATTACAGGAAAAATTATTTCTTGGAAACATTGATTCAGAGCGCGATTGGGGACATGCGAAAGATTATGTGGAAGGCATGTGGATGATGATGCAACAAAAAGAAGCGGATGATTACGTGTTGGCAACCGGTAAGAAAATTACAGTACGTAAGTTTGTGGAATTGGCTTTTGCCGAAGTCGGGATTACCCTGAAATGGGAAGGAAAAGGAGTGAATGAAAAAGGTATCAATACAGCAACAAAAAAAACTGTTGTTGAAATCGATCCAAAATATTTCCGTCCTACCGAAGTGGAGCTATTGATCGGAGACGCATCCAAAGCAAAGAAGGTATTGGGTTGGGAACCAAAACATACACTTGAACAATTGGTAAAAGAAATGGTGGTGAATGATGTAAAATTGTTTGAAAGAGATAAATATTTATTGGATGGCGGACATAAAGTAATGAACTTCCATGAATAAAACAGATAAGATATATGTTGCAGGACACCGTGGAATGGTTGGCTCAGCTATTATCAGGCGATTAGAAAAAGAAGGGTTTACAAACTTCATAACACGTACATCTAAAGAGTTAGATCTAAGAGATCAGCACGCTGTTGCTGATTTTTTTGCATCTGAGAAACCGGATCATGTTTTTTTAGCTGCCGCTAAAGTAGGTGGTATTGTCGCGAATAACACCTATCGTGCAGATTTTATTTATGAGAATATCATGATCCAAAGTAATGTGATCCATAGTTCCTATTTGAATAAAGTTAAAAAATTAATGTTCCTTGGTTCTTCCTGTATCTATCCGAAAATGGCCCCACAACCTTTAAAGGAAGATTATTTATTGACAGGTGTTTTAGAACCAACCAATGAACCCTATGCCATTGCTAAAATAGCCGGAATAAAAATGTGTGACGCATATCGGCTTCAATATGGATGTAATTTTATTTCGGTGATGCCAACCAATTTATACGGTCCCAATGATAATTATGATTTGAATAATTCACATGTATTGCCTGCCTTGATTCGTAAGTTTCACACTGCTAAAATTAAAAAATCACCAACTGTTGAAATATGGGGAACAGGTTCACCCATGCGGGAATTTTTACATGCTGATGACTTAGCCGATGCTTGTTTTTACCTTATGCAAAATTACAATGAACACGGATTAGTGAACATTGGAGTAGGGGAAGATATAAGTATAAAGAACCTTGCATTACTTGTTAAAAAAATTGTTGGTTATGAAGGCGAATTAAAATTTGATACTACCAAACCGGATGGAACACCACGAAAATTAATGGATGTAAGTAAACTTCATTCATTCGGATGGAAGCATAAAATTGATTTGGAAGAAGGTATCAGAAGCGTTTATGCCGAAGTTGAAAGCAAGCTTTCTTTAGTTTAAAAAGGCCCTTAATTCTACTAAACTCCGCGAAAAAAATCTGCATGAATCAGTGAGAACTATTAATTTTCTTTCCCAATAGACCATATATACTTACGGTTAATTTTACTCTTATTCAAACATCAAATTATTGCTATCTTTGCCCCCTAAATTTTAAGATTTAAGAATAAGAAAAATGGATAAAAATTCGATATTAGGTTTGTTATTAATTGGTGGGATTTTAATTGGATGGATGGTGATGTCGCAACCATCAAAAGAAGAATTAGCAAAACAACAACGCCTCCATGATTCAATCGCGCAGTTTGAACAAACTAAATTAACAAAAGCGGATGCGTACTCTAAAATAATACAACCCCCGGGAACTATAGGAACAACTGCAACAACATCTCCTACTGGTCAACTGACCGACTCTTTAAAAGCTATTATCAAAAAACAAACGTATGGTGATTTTGTTGAAGCCTCAGCAGGTGAAAATAAGATTATTGCCATTGAAAACAATTTGATGAAGGTAAATGTGTCTACCAAAGGTGGACGCATTGTATCAGTCGAATTAAAAGGATATAAAACCTATGATAATAAACCATTGCTTTTATTCGATGCTGATTCATCAACTCAAAATATTATGTTTGCCGCTTATTCAAAAGTCTTTTCAAGTGATTCGTTATATTTTATTCCTGATGCAAGTAACTTTAGTGTAACAGGTGGCAACTCTAAAAGCCTTTCCATGAGGTTATATGCCGGCAGTAAAGCAAAATATATTGAATATGTTTATACATTGACAGGTAATGAATATATGATGGGATGTCATATCAATACTATAGGGATGCAGGATATAATAGCGTCAAACGTAGGTGAGCTGACATTTAACTGGCAAATGAAAACGCCAATACAGGAACAAAATCATCAAACACAACAACGTGCTTCTACTATTTATTTTAAATACCTCGATGAAGATGCGGATAAAATAAGTGAATCGAGTGAAGAAAAAAAATCATTGGATTCACGTGTAAAATGGGTTGGATTCAAACAACAATTTTTTACTTCCGTGATAATTGCAGATAATGCATTTGAAAAACCTACAGATATTGAAACCGTAACTGAAAAAGGTTCAGGAAAATATATTAAAACTTTTTCAGCAGACTTAACAATTCCTTACGAGCATCAGAATAATACCACTTTCGGAATGCGTTTTTATTTT
>JBBSPS010000071.1:0-16684 GCA_038258655.1 Bacteroidia bacterium | reverse complement strand
TTTTAAAGTGGTTCACAAACGATGGATTATTGAAAGAACCTTTGCTTGGTTTGAAAACCAAAGGAGATTGAGTAAAGATTTTGAATATCTGCTTGAAACAAGCGAAGCAATGATTCATTTGGCGTCTATAAAAATATTATTAAATAAAATTTAAACAGTTTCTTAAATTATTTAGAAGGAATAAAAAAAACTCCAAATTATAGTTCTATTAATTCAAATAAAAATGAGAACAAGAAAAGATAAACATTATTTGAATAAACCTCAAACAAAAGTGTATTTTTTGTTAATTCATTATGTGTTTATTTGTTAATTAAATTATGAGGTATTGCAAAAAAATCGTGAAGCCTTCGGGGAATATTAGTCACATTTATAAATATAACACAACCATTTGTTGTTGTAGGTAATTTTTAATCATCTCATAATTTGTAAACGATGTGAATCTAATTTTATAAAAATAAAAAGTAAAATAGTAAATGACCATAATGATGAACCTCCATAACTAAAAAATGGCAAAGGAATACCAATCACTGGGGCGAGCCCTATTGTCATACCCACGTTAACGGTTAAATGAAAAAAAAGAACCGAAGCTACTCCATACCCATATATTCTGCTGAAAGAGGAACGTTGTCTTTCAGCCATAAATATTACCCGAATGATCAATGTTAGTAATAACACAATAACAATAGTACTACCAACAAACCCCCATTCTTCGCCGACAGTACAAAAAATAAAATCAGTGTCCTGTTCAGGAACAAAATCATATTTTGTTTGTGTTCCTTCTAAATATCCTTTCCCTAAAAACCCACCTGAACCTATCGCTATTTTTGCTTGATTTACATTGTATCCTTCTTTTTTTAAGTCTACAGTTCCTCTTCCAAGTAATACGTCAATACGTACTTTTTGATGTTGTTCCATATGTTCATAAACAGAACTTGTCCCTTTCACCATACCGCATGCTGTAAGCCCTATTAATGCGATTATAAATAAGTTTTTACGATTGCGTTTTATAAAAAAAATTGAAACAGCACACAATGATCCTATAATAATAAACAAGTAAATATTATTGATAAGCAGCGCTAAAATAAATAACACAGTAGCTAAAAAACCTAACAATAAATAATTTACTGATAATCCTTCACGATAAAGAGAAAAAATAAAAGCTACAAATACAATTGCCAAACCTGTTTCATCTTGCAATATTTTTATAATAAGTAATGGAACACCAATAATAATAAGAGTTATTAAGGTGTTTTTATAATAAGCTATTTTTATATTTTGATTACTCAAGAATTTTGCGAGTGCCAGATTAGTAGCAAATTTCATAAACTCTGCAGGTTGTATTCCAAAATCACCAAACCGAAACCAAGAACGACTACCTTTTACTTCCCTGCCAAAAAAAGGAACCGCAATATTGGCAAGTAAAAACGCTGCAAAAATAAAATAAGCAAACGCAGTATAAAAATTCTCATCTATAATAAGTATAATAAGCGCCAACAATAATGATGTGCCAATCCAGATCATTTGTTTACCATACTTTTGACTGATATCAGTAATAACGTGATGGTCCTCATTATATACTGCGGCATAAATATTCATCCATCCCAAAACAATTAAAATGAGATAAAGTAATACCGTTATCCAATCAATATTATAAAAAATGTTGTTATTTATTTTTTGTCTCAATTAATTTTGTTTTATGAATCAGATCACCATCTATCATTCTTTTTTCTAAATCCGGACGCTTTATTTTTCCTGTTAAATATTTTTCCATCATTAATGAGGCGATCGGGCCGGCCCAAGATGCACCCCAACCGGCATTCTCAACCAATACAGCGATCGCTATTTTCGGATCTTTCTTCGGCGCAAATGCCACAAATACAGAATGATCTTTTCCGTGTGGGTTTTCCGCAGTTCCTGTTTTCGCACAAAAATCAATGCCTTCAATTTTTAATAAGTGCGCTGTTCCGCTTTCCACAACATTGGTCATCCCAATAATTACATTATTGTAAATATTGGTATCTGTGATAAGTGTGTAACGCTTTATTTTAAAACGATCGAGCAATGTATCATTTTCATTCTTATCGATCGCTTTTATAATGTGAGGGGTATAATACCATCCTCTATTTGCAATGATGGAAACAACATTTGCATTTTGCAGAGGTGTAATTAAAAGCTCATTTTGTCCGATCCCTAATGAGATAACCGTTGATGCATGCCAGGAACCTTTGCCAAATACTTTATCATAATATTTTATGGATGGAATATTTCCTCTTAATTCATTAGCGAGATCCGAATCTGTTTTTCTACCGATGTTAAAACTCATTGCTATATCACGCCAATTCGAGTAAGCCGTATATATACTGTTGTATTTTTTATTTTCGATAATACTTTTAAATACGTATGAAAAATAAGAATTACAGGAGTGGGCAATCGCATCATACAATGCAAGCGGAGAAGGATGTGCTTCACATTTGGGATGTCCGCCCAAAGGAGCGTACCCCCTGGAACAGGGATAACGAGTCTCCGGGTTAAGCACTCCCTCCTGCTGTCCTATAAGCGATTCTATTAATTTAAAAGTAGAGCCCGGGGGATAAGAAGCCATTGTGGCTCTGTTAAACAAAGGTACAGCCAAAGTATCCATATATAGTTTCGAGAAATTTTTGGTTCGTTCGCGGCCGACTAATAAATTAGGATCGTAAGATGGGCTTGTTACCAATGCAAGTATTTCGCCCGTACTTGGGTCTATCGCAACTACACTGCCAATTTTATTTTGCATCAATTGTTCACCGTATAATTGAAGATCCGCATCTAATGTTGATTTTAGGGATTTACCCGAAATCGCCGCACTGTCATATAAGCCATTCATGTAACTTCCTTTTTCGCGATTGTTTACATCTCTTAACATAATGTGCATTCCTTTTTTACCACGCAATACTTTTTCGTATGTCTTCTCTATACCACTGATACCGATATAATCGCCTTCCTTGTAGTAAGGATTTTTTTCAGTCATTTCCTTGTCGGCTTCACCAATATATCCAAGCATGTTTGCGGCAATTTTCATGGGATATTTCCTAAGTGTACGTGATTGCACCCAAAAGCCGGAAAAACGATACAAGCGCTCTTGTAGGGAGGCGTAGTCTTTTGGAGATAATTGCTTTTGGAAAATAGATTCTTTACGGGGCGAGTTAGGAGCTTGCGAAGCCTTCTTCATCTTTTTAAAAAATTCATCTTTCGTAATTCCAAGCAGCCTGCAAAAATCTGCCGTGTCAATATTTTTTACTTCTTTTGGCAATACCATTAAATCATATGCTGCTTCATTATAAACCAACAGTTTATTATTTCTGTCATAAACATAACCACGTATTGGAAACTCCGTAGCATAACGGAACGCCTGGTTACGTGCATCTAATTTATAACTATCGTCAATCACCTGGATGTAAAAAAGCCTGGAAATAAATGCCAGTCCGACCACCAAAAAAACCCCGATAATAATATATTTCCTTTCTGATAACTGGTTCATTCCTGTGCTTTTTTTCGGTGAAAAAGATATTGACTCACCACCATAAGCAATATAGTAAATATAGAACTTACAATAACTCTGAAGAAGGTAGAGAAAAATTCAGAGAAGCGGAATATTTCAATATAAAATAAAATTAAATGGTGAAAAAAAATCAAAATTCCGGAATAGGAAAGAAACCATGGAACTCCAAGGTATTGTATGGTTGGCTGTGTTCCTAACTCATAACCATCGCGGGGAGAAAACAATTTTAATATTCCGGGGCGAATGTAAGCCATAAAAACGCAAGCAGCTGCATGCATTCCGGCCGTATCATAAAACATGTCAATGGTAATCCCTAAAACAAACGCGATCAAAAGCAGCAACCATTTTGGCGTTTCAAAAGGAAGCACTATGATAAATAATACATATATAAATGGATTGATAAAACGTCCCAACTCTATGTTTTTTATAATGAGTACCTGTACTAATACAAGGACAATAAAGCGGATTATATTTCTAATGACTTCGTTCAGCATTTTTGTTTATTCTTTACTATCTGTTTCAGATCTTTTTTCCAACTCTTCCTGTTCGTTTTTAAACATATTGTTTACAATGTATACGTAAGTAAGTTTTTTGAAATCTGTAGACAATTTTACTTTCACAGTATAAAAATATTTTCCTGATTGTCTCTCCTTACTTTCAACAGTGCCGATCATAATATTTTCAGGGAAAGTCAATGAATAAGCACTAGTTACGATAGTATCCCCTGGCATTAAATTAACATGCGTAGGAATATCATTTAAAGTAGCATACGCAAAATTTTCACCATCCCATGAAAGCGGGCCATACGAACCATCTTTTTTAATTTTCGCGCTGATCGTTGTTTTACTGTGCAACAAGGACATTACCGTACAAAAATTTGCGGAAACATCTTTTACTTGTCCGACCACACCAGTACTGGTGATTACGGCCATGTTATTCTTTATTCCTTGGTTTGAACCTTTATCCAGTGTGATAAAATTGTTACGCCTGTTGGTTGAGTTGTTTACCACTTTCGCGCTTGCATAGCTGTATTTTTGATGGAAGGTAGTATCATTAATAGTATGATTATCATTCGCTATTATTAAAAATGATTCCAATGCATGAGAGCGTAATTCAGCATTTTCTTTCGCCAAGTTTTCATTCTCATTTTTCAGATTAAAATAATATTTAACATCTTCTGAAGTCTGCAAAATGCCTGCCGTTAAACGATTAGAAGAGTTCACAAAAGTGGCCCGTTGATAATAACTATTTTGGACGAGTAAATAAATGCAACATGTTTCTAATATCAGAAAAAGGAAAAAGAAATAATGTTTCCAAATAAATACAACTAGGTTACGCATATTGCAATTTTTGAATTGTAGAATTGCAGATTTTTAGAATTCGACAGATCTAAAAATCTACAAATCAAAAATTATTTCATCAGGAAAGGGAACTTATCTACATTTTTAAGCGCAATACCAGTACCACGGGCAACAGCGCGTAGCGGATCTTCGGCAATGTGCACAGGCAATTTTGTTTTTAATGAAATACGTTTATCTAATCCACGAAGCATAGAACCGCCACCTGCAAGATAAATACCTGTTCTGAAAATATCGGCAGAAAGTTCAGGTGGTGTCATTTCCAACGCATTCAAGATCGCTTCTTCCACTTTTGAAATTGATTTATCCAATGCATGAGCAATTTCAACATAGGATACATAAATTTCCTTCGGAATACCTGTCATTAAATCTCTTCCATGCACCGCATAATCCGGTGGCGGATTATCGATCTCAGTCATGGCCGCCCCTACTTCAATTTTCACACGCTCCGCAGAACGTTCACCGATCAAAATATTATGTTGCCTGCGCATATATTCTTCAATATTCGCAGTAAATTCATCGCCTGCAATACGAATTGATTTATCACAAACAATCCCACCTAATGCGATCACCGCAATCTCACTGGTACCACCACCAATATCAATGATCATGTTTCCCATTGGTTCTTCCACATCAATTCCGATACCAATTGCAGCAGCCATTGGTTCATGAATTAAGTACACTTCCTTTCCTCCTGCATGTTCAGCACTATCCCGTACGGCACGTTTCTCCACCTCAGTAATACCTGAAGGAATACAAATAACCATTTTCAAAGATGGTTGAAATAACCGCTTCCCTGGGTTTATCATTTTTATCATTCCTCTAATCATGTGTTCAGCAGCATGAAAATCAGCGATAACTCCATCTTTCAATGGACGAATAGTTTTTATATTCTCATGGGTTTTACCGTGCATTTGCATTGCTAATTTCCCCACAGCAATCACTCTGCCTGTCATTCGATCAATGGCAACAATAGACGGTTCATCTACTACTACTTTATCATTGTGAATAATAAGTGTATTGGCCGTTCCAAGGTCAATTGCTATTTCCTGTGTTAAAAAGTTAAATAAACCCATTTTTTATATTTTAGATTTTGGATTTTAGGTAGATAATTTTGTCGTTGTTTCTTACCCTCTTTTTCATTATATTTTTAATTCGTCAATCTACTATTCAGCAAATCGTCAATGTTTAAAATGTCGCATACCTGTCATAACCATTGCCATTCCATTGTTATCGCAATATGCAATAGAATCTTTGTCTTTAATTGAACCGCCTGGTTGTATCACGGCTGTAATACCAACTTTATGTGCAATTTCAACACAATCCGCAAATGGAAAAAATGCATCTGACGCCATAACAGCACCTTTCAAACTAAAACCGAAATTTTCCGCTTTTACAATAGCTTGTTTTAGTGCATCCACGCGTGATGTTTGCCCTACTCCGCTCGCGACCAATTGATTATTTTTTGCTAGAACAATGGTATTTGATTTTGAATGTTTTACAATTTTATTCGCGAACTCCATATCACGCTTTTCATCAGCGGTTGGCACAACCTTTGTAACAGTGTGCATATCTTTTTGCGTTTCTGTTATCAAGTCTTTATCTTGTTCGATCACACCATTCAACAAGGTACGAAATGATTTTGAAGAAAACTGAACTTCTTTTTGCTGAAGAATGATCCTGTTTGGTTTTGACTTCAACAATTCCAATCCTTTTACATCATATGCTGGGGCTATGATCACTTCAAAAAATAATTTATTTATTTCTTCAGCGCTTAATAGATCAACCGGTGTATTTGTAATTAACACGCCACCGAATGCGCTTGTAGGATCTCCCGCCAACGCAGCTTCCCAAGCATCAACTAATATAGGGCGCGATGCGATTCCGCAAGCATTGTTATGTTTTAAAATAGCAAATGTGATCTCTTTAAATTCGGCGATCAGACTAACTGCTGCATCAATGTCAAGAAGATTGTTGTAGGATAATTCTTTGCCGTTGTATTGTGTAAATATTTCTTCAAGGCTGCCGTAAAAAATTCCTTTTTGGTGAGGGTTTTCTCCATAGCGCAGCATTTTTGCTGATTGTACACTTTGTTTAAAAGCGATTGCATTGTTACCATTAAAATAATTAAAGATCGCTGTATCATAGTGTGATGAAATATTGAATGCTGCACCAGCCAATGTCTTTCGTTGATCTAATGTAGAAGCACCTTTATCTTCCGATAGAATAGACAATAAAAAATCATATTCATTTTTGGACGGAATAATCACTACGTCTTTAAAATTTTTCGCGGCAGCTCGTATCAATGAAATGCCTCCTATATCAATTTTTTCTATAATTGCTTGCTCGGGAGCGCCTAATTTTACTGTTTCTTCAAAAGGATATAGGTCAACAATGACTAAATCGATCTCAGGAATTTCATATTCCTCCAATTGATCTATATCACTTTTTAACTCCCGTCTGCTCAATATTCCACCAAAAATTTTTGGATGCAAAGTCTTTACTCGGCCGCCCAAAATAGATGGATAAGAAGTAAGTGATTCCACAGGAGTAACATCAACACCAAGTTTTTCAATAAATTCTTGGGTACCACCTGTACTGTATATTTTCACACCCAATACTTTCAATTGATGGATCACTGGTTCCAGGTTGTCCTTGTAATAAACTGAAATTAGCGCGTTTTTTATTTTTTTTGATCCACTCATAATTCTTTATAAATTTCGCAGGTTACAACTGCGTTACTTTTTGCTGGTTACAAACCCGTGTTACTTCAAAGATTACAAACTGTGTTACTTGCATGCAAAAGTAGCTATTTTTGTACGCTTTTAATATAACAAAAACACTTTGTTCATAAATGTTTTTTTTGTTAATAACGAAATTTTAACGCTTTTAAAATTCCACAAATCGGCAATTATTTTAACTCGAAAAAATGGTACATTTGTTTCATTAAAAAACAATTTATAAATGATTTTTTTTGGCCTATTCAGGGAAAGTATTTTGTTTGCTCTTCAAGCATTAGGAGCAAATAAACTGCGTACTTTTCTTTCGCTATTAGGTATCACCATTGGCATTTTCGCAATAATCACAGTCTTTACAGTTGTTGATTCATTAGAACAAAATCTTCGCAAAAGCGTGAAAAGCCTTGGCGATGATGTTGTCTTTGTTCAAAAGTGGCCTTGGGCTTTTAGCTCTAACTACCCATGGTGGAAGTACATGAACCGCCCTGTGCCTGAATACAATGAATTAAATGAAATATTGAATCGCTGTAACGGCGCTCAATCAGCGGCATTTGTGATAGGCAGCCAGATAACCCTTAAATATAAAAACAGCAGTATTGAACAAGTTAATATCACCTGTGCATCTCATCAATATGAAAAAGTGAAAAATTTTGAGATCGGTGAAGGCCGGTATTTTACTGATATTGAATCAGCAGCAGGGAGGCCGGTAGCTATTATTGGTGATGCTTTGGCAAAAGCATTATTTCCAAATATAAACCCTTTAGGTGAAATGGTAAAAGTAAATGGCGCAAAAGTAGCGGTTATAGGTGTTTTCAAAAAAGAGGGTGAAAGTATCTTAGGTGGAAGTTCGGACCAGGAAGTGCTTGTCCCAATAAACTATGCGCGTAGCCTTATTGATATACGTGATGAAAACCTTGATCCGCAAATTATGGTACGTGCAAAACCAGGAATAAGTAATGATGAATTAATTAGCGAACTTACCGGTTTAATGCGCTCCATACGGAAATTACAACCGCGATCAGAAGATGATTTTGCCTTGAATCAAACCAGTTTAATTTCAAATCAGTTTGATAGTTTGTTTGATATTGTTGGCATTGCCGGTTGGATAATCGGTGGTTTTTCTATCCTTGTCGGCGGTTTTGGGATTGCAAATATTATGTTTGTATCAGTGAAAGAACGCACCAATATCATAGGAATTCAAAAATCATTGGGTGCAAAAAATTATTTTATTCTTTTACAATTTTTATTTGAATCTGTTTTCTTATCCCTCTTAGGTGGAACGATTGGTTTGCTGATCGTATTTATAATTACACTATTAGCAGGTGATTCTTTTGGAATGGAAATTTCATTGACACAATCAAATATTATTTTAGGTTTTACTATATCTATTTTGATAGGAGTTGTTTCAGGATTTGTGCCTGCTTATGGAGCTTCCCAGCTGGATCCTGTGGAAGCGATAAGGTCTAACTAAGTTTTTTTTTCGTAGAGGACGCAAAGAAAAATCCGCACAGTACAGCAAATAAAGGATTGATTTTACTATTAAAATCCCCCATCACAAATTATTCTCCAGATTTTTATTTATCTACAATAACAAATTCCGTCCTTCTGTTTTTTGTCCTTCCGGCTTCCGTATTATTATCAGCAACAGGTTGAGAAGAACCAAAGCCTTTAAATGCGATCAATCGTTTTTCATCAATTCCTTTTTCCAATAATTTATTACGTACAGTAAATGCGCGATCCGTGGAAAGTGCAAGATTTCCCTTATCATTACCAACATTATCAGAATGCCCATACACTTCAATTTTAATACCGAGGTTCGTTTTCAAAAACTCAACAAATTCCTCAATTACGATCATAGATCGAGGATCCAACTCTGCGGAATTGGTTTTGTAATAAATATTATTTAGCGGATATTTTTCGCCTACTTTAATTGTATCTACCGGCATATTAATTTTTACCGGTTTTGAGCTTTTAAGAGAATCTTTTAAAATCAGTTGTGAACTAAACGCATACTTATTTTTTTTAACGGTGATAATCAAGTCATTTTTTACTTTAGTATTTACAACTACAGAATAATCTCCAGTGATCGTATCAACCATGGCTTCCGTTATTTTTTTTGTAACGGCATCTTTTACTTCTACTTTAAAATCTTTTTTTGTCGTGTTTCCTTTATCTTCCACTTTTCCTTTGAAGAAAGCGACTTCATCAGGGCGAGCTTCTTTGTACAATTCAAAAGAATAAATATCATATTTACCAACGCTTTTACCTTTTGCACGTGATGGTTCATTGGATGCAAAATATCCTAAGTGTCCATCTGTACTTACAAAAAAACCCAGATCATCCGCAACAGTATTTATCGGAACACCAATATTTTTAGGCTCGGTCCATTTGCCATCTTCACCTTTACGCGAATAAAATATATCAAATCCTCCAACACCCGGTTGGCCATCGGATGAAAAATAAAGTGTTTGAAAATCGGAGTGAATGAAAGGTGATTTTTCATCTCCTTGAGTATTAATTGTTGGGCCTAGGTTTTCAGGCTTACTCCATATTCCAGTTACTGGGTCTTTAACGGTAACATATAGATCAACACCACCACGGCCACCTTTTCGGTCGCTTGCAAAATAAAGTGTTTTACCATCAGATGCAATGTTTGGCTGAGAATCCCAACGTTCAGGGTCATTTATCCCTTCCACTTTTCTTCCTTCTGTCCACTCACCGTTTATTTTATCCGAATAGTAGATATCACAGTTGATCATAGCCCCTCCTTCATCTTTACATGTTGTAAAAAATACATGATTGTTATCGATGGACATAGTTGCGCCACCTTCACTTCCATTTTTATTGAAAGGATAAGGCATACGCTGACCTTTGGTAAACTGCCCATTTTTATCACGTATGCTGTAGCTGAATAATTCCATCTCTTTATCCGTTTGATAAACCAAATCTTTATTTACGTACGGCTGTTTACGTGTAAACAACATCATTTCATCATCAGCAGTAATAATAGGTAAGTACTCATCTTTCTCAGTACATATTCCAGAAACAGGAGTAGGATCAAAAGGAACAGGGTGGGTTAAGAGCTCGCCGTATAATTTTGCATAACGCAGCATTTGTTTTGCCTGTTTTAAAAGCTCATCATAATTTTTATTGAATTTTTTATCATCATCGCTTTTAAAATTCAAATAATCTTTAAGATATTTTGAAGCATCATCCCATTTTTCTTCTTCGTAATAAATAAAACCAAGATAATAATATGGGTCGGAGTGGTACTGCGGGCAAATTTCAATTACCTTTTTTAAATACGGCTCAACCGGTTTAAATGGAGAGTCCGCATAGATCATTGTTTTTATTCGTTCTTCAGCATAAGCAAAATTCGCATCCACATAATCAGGTTCAATATCTATTGCTTGTTTTAAAAATGCAAGGCGTTCTTCTTTTTTATTTTTTTTATCCATGCCTTGCTCATATAATTTTACTGCTTTTTTATTATCAATATCTTGGCATGCTTTTTCATCCTGCGATAATGCGGAAAAAGCAAAAGCAAGTAAAAAAAATAGTACTATGGAATTTTTAAGTTTCATAAAATCAGTTAATCAACTATTAAACTTTTTACCACTTCAATACTTATTGTAATTTCTTATCTGAATCGGCTTTTGCTTTAATCAAAATATCATCGGCTTTTTTATTTGCTTCATCCAGAATTACCTGCGCTTTTTTATCTACTTCTTTTTTTGCAGTAGGAGCAGCGGCTTTTGCAGTCATTTTAGCTATTGGATTTTTTATATCTGCTATATTTTTATCGATCGCAGCATATCCTTCTGTTTTTGTTTTGTCAGATAAAGCTTGTGCATCCGCTTTTAATTTCTCAGCTTGTACTTGTGCATCCTTCATAATTTGTTCGGATTCGGCACGCGCTTTTTCTTTCGCCATATCAACACCTTTACCCACTATTTCCTTTACCTGTTCTTTTGTGTCTCCTTTATCACTCGAATTGAACAGATCTGTTTTTAAAGTTGGCTTTGTAACCGTACCACCAAACAGCGCTTTAATTTTTACTTTGTCACTCATTTTTATATTTGTCCCAGCTTTTTTATTTAACTGATCAAGCACACTACCTGCAACAGCATTGGCTTGGGAGCCGAATTCTGCACGAGGAATTTCCAATGCCCAGGTATAATCAATTGTTTGGTCAAAGCCTGTTGATCCTTTTACTTTACCTGCTATATTACCTGATTTTATAGGCATTTCATCCACAATTACTCTGCCATTTTCAAAACGGTAACTTGCGTTTACATCTTCCAATGTCAGTTTTTTATACTTATCCTGTTTTAATGCATCAGCTAATTTATTCAATGGTTCAAAGCCTTCAATGGTGACGGTTTTAGTTTGCAATTTACCACCACCTGTAAGCGATTTCATATCAGGGCTCATGTGTTCATCCAAGAATGTTGTAAATTTTAATTGTGTGCCGAATTTTCCTTTCGCATATTTACCGATAGGAGCAAGCTTTTGAACGCTGTTAAAAGCTTTAAATGTTTTAGGAATATCAAAGTTGGAAATATCCACGTCCAAATCAACAGCCGGCTTTTTTACATTTTGAGTATTATAAACACCTGTAAGCAAAATTGTTCCCTCTAATTCTTTTATTTCCATTTTCAATTTATCCAATGTCATTTTACTATCCTTTACTCCTACTCCACCGGAAATATTAGTAATGTCTAAATTGGTATATAACATTCTTGCAATAGTTGCATTCAATTTAACATCTAAATTGGATGGCACCACAAAAACACTCATCGGTGTGGTATCAGCAACAGTGGCTACTTTAGCCTTTGTGCTATCATCAGCCATCAATTCATTGAGATCAATTAATGAGGATTTTAAATTGAATGAACCTTTTAATAATGAGTCTTTCAACGCATATTGCAAAAAGTTTTCGATTTTCCCATTCATCTGAAAATCGCTTTTTCCTGCTTTTGCATCTAATTGAGAAAGTTCAACAAATTGTGGTGTAAAATTCAAATACAATTTACTGATCTGCGTTGGAAAAGCGAATGATTTAGACTGATAATTCATATCTAAAATACTTAACTGACCATGCGCATCAAAATTTTCATACTGCTTTTTTTCAATCGCGCTCATGCGGCCTTTCATCTTAATATCCGCGTTAATTAAGCCATTTAGGTTATCACCTTTTTCTAAAGGCATTACATCTTTTATGGTCGATAGATTTATTTTTGCTATAACTTCAGCAATAATATTTGCATCCGAAACCGGAGTAGAAACATGCATCTTCGCATCTACAGGATTTCCGGCCATTTCAATATGGAATTTATTTAAATCAATAACAGTGGCATCAGGATCACCTGTTTTATTATCCACCAACAGATCAATCTGGATATTATTCACTGATTTTGGTAATGATGGATATTGCAACATCGCATCTTTGACAATTAGTTTTCCACCAAAAGCAGGCATTTTTTTATCATTATAAATTCCTTTCGCAAAACCTTCTAATGCCAATGAGCCGGAAGTTTTTACATCTTTAAAACTACTTGTATAAGCACCAGGAACAAGAGATAAAATATTTTTAAATTCAGTTTGATTCGCTTTAAATTTTAGGTCCATGTCCATATCTGTTTTCGGCATCGCGAAATACCCGTCCAAACCAATTGTCAATTCATTTAATGAAAATTCATTTTCCTTAAATGTGAATTTAAAGTTTGGCATATCTGCGTCAATATCAGCTTTGATGCGAGTTTTTATGTTATTCATGTATGTTATACCGCCATACGACATTGTCATTTTTTCAATTTCAGTAAGTGTTTGTAAAACAAAATTATCAGAAGTAAAATCTCCACTCAAGGTATGATTCATATTCACCAGTTCGGTTGTAAAACCTAATGAAGCATCATCATAAACAATGTACCCATTTTTTATTTCAAAGTTTTTTAATGACATTTTAAATGGTGCTGATTTTGCAGTATCCGCTTTTGTGCTATCAGCAGAGGGTTTAGCTATATCCCAGTTGGCTTTACCATCTTTCAATACTAATGCGTGAATGCGTGGCTGATCAATAGAAATAGTATTGATCTTATATTGATCGCCTTTGATAACACTCATAAGGTTTAAACCAATTGTTAAATTTTTAGCATACAATAATGTATCACCTTCAAAATTACCGATATTGGCGATGCTCATGTTATCAACAGAAAGAGTAAAATCAGGGAATGAACTGATCAACCTCAAATCAAAATCACCAAAATTTACTTTCGCATTTAGGTTTTTATTTGCTGCATCTTTTACAATTTGTACAATCTGTTTTTTGAAAATAACCGGAGTTATAATGAGTAATAACAATAGCACAAGAACAGTAATTCCTGTCCATTTAAGAATTCTCCCAGCTAAATTTTTTTTCTTTTTTGGTGTTTCTGTTGTCATGATTTTTGGTTTGAATAATTATTTGAACGAAGATTATTATGATTGTTAAGATTAAAATAATATACTAAAAATTTTGCCTACTGTTTACTGCCGTGTGCCAACACCTGCCATTTACTTATCAAAGCCGCATCTACACCGTAACCTTTACTAATGGCTGCATTTGCATCTTCAACAGCTTTTGTATAATTCCCTAGTGATTCACAAACCAGAGCACGGAAATAAAATGTTTTTCCTTCATCGGGTTTTAGCTGCAATGCTTTATTATATTGTTCAATAGCCTGATCATATTTACCGCTCTTATAATAAGCAACTCCCATATTAATATAGGCATCTGCATTATCCGGATTTTTTATAAGCGCTCTTTTAAAATCTTGAATACCTAAATCATATTTTCCGAGAAAATCTGTATATATAACTCCACGGTTAAAAAATGTTTGCCCCTCTGTAGTGTCCAGTTCAATGGATTTATCGTAATCAGCGAGAGCGCTTTCATATTCTTTTTTTCGTTGATAAGAAAGTCCGCGGTTCAAATATAAACGAAAAAATTTAGGGTCGATGCGTATACCTTGATTAAAATCTGCTATTGCCTGATCATACTGGCCAAACTCATTATACATATACCCTCTGTTATTATATGCAATTTTTGAATTGGGATATTTTACAATCACATCGCTCCAGAAATCAACACTATTGTGCCATATTTTTGTTCTTCCCCATGTAGCAACCAAAAGAAGAAATACATACGCGGTTACAATATAAGCCAAATAATTTTTCAGCCCTTCCATAAATTTATATTGAGAAGCATTGCAAACGATATGCGCTAAAACAAAAAACAAACCGATATAAGGAACATAGGTATATCGTTCCGCGATAATAGTTTCACCGACAGGTAAAAATTGTAGCACAGGGAAAATAGTAGCTCCGAAAAATAAAATTCCCCATAAAATTGTTTTATCGCTTCGTATTTTGAAAACAAAAAACAATAAAACTAAAATGATCAATGGAGATAGATAAAGAATTGTAGGAAGAGTTTGTCCTTCTAGAAATGGGTACGGATGATAACCCGCCATACTGAATGGAACAAATGCTTTAACAATATAGAGCAGTAATCCATAATTACCCGAAAAGAAACTATCCAATTTAGAAATATGAAGCGCGTTAACAGCTAATGTAGTTTTTTGTGCTATGAAAGTAATATATCCAAAAACTAATGATAACAGTATATAGGGAATCTTTTCCAAGATCACTTTTTTATCAAACTTTCGTTGAAGCAAAAAATCAATTAAAATAATGATCGCTGTAAGTGTTACTGCTTGACCTTTTGAAAGGATTGATAAAATAAAAAATAACAAAGAAAAAATTAAAAATTTAGTATTGTTCTTTAAAATATATTGAACGTAACAAAGCAGAGACAATATAAAAAACATCGCGTACAAAACATCCCTGCGTTCCGCCACCCAGGCAACGGACTCTACATGCATGGGATGAATCCCAAAAAGTAAAGCTGTTAGTGCCGCAACCCATTTCTGTTTGTTTGTCAACTGATAAATAAAAAGAAAAACAAGGAATGTATTTATAAGATGAATAAGAACATTGGTAGTATGAAAAACTACAGGGTTTAATCCTGAAAAGCTATAATCAATAGCATAGGATAAAATAGTGATCGGACAATAATTACCCATATAAAAACTGCTAAACATGACAGCAATATTATGAGCGGAAAGACTGGTTATATTTACATTTCCGAGAACAAAAGTAGGGTCATCCCAGTTTACAAAATCACTTCCTTTTAATGGGAAATAAGCGATGATAGTGAGAAACAAAACGCCCGCAGGAAGCAACCAAAAAGACTGTTCAGAGCTTTTTTTTTGAACTGTATTATTTTTTTTCTGCGGATTTTTTTTACTCATTAGAGTTTATACCGATTAAGTTTATTATGCGTACTTCACTTTTAATTTCAAATTGTGTAATCCACAGGCAACCAACATAACCCTATCTTCTCTTGCAAACAGGCGTCCTCTGAACTTTTCTTTCACCTTTCTAAAAATTTTAATGCTCGCAATTACGTGCTCTACTTTTACTCTGACTTTTGAAACCCAACTATTCCATTGCTCCTGAGCTTGATTTAATGTTTGATTTTTCTTGCGTTTGTGAGGCATTATAATTTTTGCTGTACCACTCCTTACTCCTTGATAGACTAAATCCATCATAACCATCATTTCCTTTGAGAAGATTAATTGCTCCAAGTCGTATATCTTTTTATCATGATAACTCCCGCCATAGGTCGGACTTAGGTATAGTACTTGTTCTGTCATAGCAACCGCCATATTATTTTTTACCGTGTGTGCTTTTTTTTCCACTGTAATATTCCTGTTGGTCATATAGGGGTCTGTTAATTGGGCGTTCGCTTCCATCAAACAAAACTGTTACCGATTCAATAAGCCTATCATTCAAACCTTCGTTAGTTCGTTCGGGCAGCAAACCTAATTCTTTCAGACTTTTTTCTAAAATTGGATCAAGTATTTTTATCCAAGCGGCTATTTTTGGCTGCGTTAAATCAAAATGCAAACCCATAAAATCTTGCGTAGGATTATGTCGATAAT
>JBBSPS010000070.1:0-16715 GCA_038258655.1 Bacteroidia bacterium | reverse complement strand
GCTGGCCAGTTTTAAACTGCTCTAAGGCTTTCTTTTTGAGTGCCTCATACTCTTCGTTCTTTTCTTTCATGGTTCTGTGGTTATTTAAAGTTAAGTTTTATTCTTATTCTTTAAATAGCACAGTTCATTTTACACCCTCTTAATCAACTAATTTGAATTCAAAAATCAATTTCCGAACTCACTCATAAATTTAATACGCATCAATCGTATTTCTTCCTCGGTATATTCTTCTTCGCCTAATTCTTTTACAGCAGCTGCAACAGAGTCAGTATCGGATTCTTTAAAATATTCCAAAGCTTCTTGTTGTTTATCATCATCCAGTATTTCATTCAGGTAATAACTGATATTTACTTTTGTTCCGGAATGAACAATGTGTTCTATTTCAGTAATCAGTTCCGATAAGTTCAAACCTTTTGCTTTTGCTACATCTTCCAAAGGAAGTTTACGATCAATGTTCTGAATGATATATACTTTTAATCCTGATTTATTTACAATAGATTTTACAACCATATCCAATGGACGATCGATCTCATTTTCTTCAACATATTTAGAGATGAGATCAAGAAATGGTTTTCCGAATTTTTGCGCTTT
Source organism: Bacteroidia bacterium (assembly GCA_038258655.1). Lineage (GTDB taxonomy): Bacteria > Bacteroidota > Bacteroidia > 2-12-FULL-35-15 > 2-12-FULL-35-15 > 2-12-FULL-35-15. Next base: position 16,124 of record JBBSPS010000070.1, on the reverse strand, counting down.
CCCTTGTCCAACGCCGGTAATATTAACCAACTCCTCCATTTTTATCGGGTACTGAATTGCCATTTCTTCCAATGACATTTCCTGAAAAATAACGTAAGGAGGTAATTTTAATTTGTGCGCCGTTTGTTTTAACAGATCTTTTAATGCCGCGAACAAAGCTGCGTCAGCTCCTGAACCACCTTTGTTACCTGGCCCTTCAGAATCATTATCTGATTCCCCTCCTTCATAATCATGGTCTTTTGTGATCATCATGGAATAAGGATCATCCATGTATTTTTTACCTTCAGCAGTAACTTTCAGTAGACCATAATTTTCAATATCCTTTGATAAAAATCCAGAAACTAAGGCTTGACGGAAAACAGCATTCCAGTATTTTTCATTCTTATCATCTTCAGCACCTTTACCGAAACACTCTAATTCATTGTGCTTGTATGATTTTATAGTTGCGTTAATCGTTCCAAGCAAAACATTGATAACATCTTGTGTTTTAAATTTTTCTTTTACGTCCAATACTGCTTCAATCGCTAAAGCAATATCATCCATACCTTCAAATTTTTGTTTAGGATTTCTGCAATTGTCACACATTCCGTCGCATCCAACCTCATCAAATTCTTCACCGAAATAATGCAATAAAAATTTTCTGCGACAATTCGATGTTTCTGCGTAGGATACTGTTTCTAACAAAAGTTGTTTCCCGATTTCCTGTTCAGCAACAGGCTTGCCTTTCATAAATTTTTCTAGTTTCGCAATGTCGTCATAACTGTAAAAAGTAACACAATTACCTTCGCCGCCATCACGCCCTGCACGCCCTGTTTCCTGATAATATCCTTCCAGTGATTTTGGAATATCATGGTGAACAACAAAACGAACATCCGGTTTATCAATGCCCATACCAAATGCAATGGTTGCAACAATCACATCAATATCTTCCATCAGGAAAGCATCCTGTGTTTTCGCTCTTTCTTTGGCTTCTAATCCTGCATGATACGGTAGTGCTTTAACACCGTTAACACGTAATGATTCAGCAAGTTCTTCTACTTTTTTACGGCTCAAACAATATACAATACCTGATTTTCCTTGTTGCGTTTTTATGTATTTGATGATTTCTTTGATCGCATTTTGTTTCGGGCGAATTTCATAATATAGATTGTTCCGGTTAAAGGACGATTTGTAAACATTGGCGCTGGTCATACCAAGATTTTTTTGAATGTCCTGTTGTACTTTTGGCGTAGCCGTTGCTGTTAATGCTATGATAGGAACTTTCCCGATCTGTTCAATGATAGGACGCAACCTGCGATACTCGGGGCGGAAATCATGTCCCCATTCCGAGATACAATGCGCTTCATCAATGGCAAAAAAGGAGATTTTTATTTCGTTAAAAAAAGCTACGTTATCTTCTTTGGTTAAACTTTCAGGAGCAACATATAATAGCTTTGTTTTTCCATCAGTAATATCTTTTTTCACTTTCGTGATCTCAGTTTTTGATAAGGAAGAATTTAAGAAATGGGCAATGCCATCTTCATTACCGAAGTTACGTAAAGCATCCACCTGGTTTTTCATCAAAGCGATAAGCGGTGATATTATAATAGCGGTGCCTTCACTCACTAAAGCGGGTAATTGGTAGCACAATGATTTGCCGCCACCGGTCGGCATAATAACAAAGGTGTCTTTCCCTTCCAACAAACTTGTAATGATCGCTTCTTGCTGTCCTTTAAATGTATCAAATCCGAAAAACTTCTGTAAGCAATCGCTAAGTGTTGTTTCTACTTCTGGCATTGTATTAATATGTTTTTAACTATTTTTAAATTAAGTTTGTAACGTAAATATATAATAAAATTATGGTACTCAAACAAACATTACTCTACTTTATTTTAAATACTCCACCAAGTGAATAAATCCATCGATAAACTAATAGAGTTAGCCAAAACCACTATAAATATTGAGGCGGACTCGGTTCGTAATTTACAGAACTATATCAATAATGACTTTATTGCATGTGTTAAATTAATTTACGGATCAAAAGGAAGAGTAGTAATTACGGGCATTGGAAAGAGTGCTATTATCGCTCAAAAAATTGTAGCAACCCTCAATTCTACGGGTACACCTTCTATATTTATGCATGCCGCAGATGCTATACATGGCGATTTGGGAACAATACAGCAGGATGATGTCGTTATATGTATTTCGAAAAGCGGCAATACTCCTGAAATAAAAGTATTGGTACCCCTTCTGAAAAACGCAGGAAATAAATTGATCGCGTTGGTTGGTAATGTTGATTCCTATCTGGCAAAAGAAGCGGACCACATTTTAAATTCAACAGTGGAGAAAGAAGCGTGTCCGAATAATTTAGCCCCTACATCAAGTACTACAGCGCAATTAGCGATGGGTGATGCATTAGCAGTTTGTTTGTTGGATTGCAGGGATTTTTCCAGTAAGGATTTCGCCAAATATCATCCCGGTGGAGCATTGGGAAAAAGATTATACCTGAAGGTTGGAGATATCGCTTCTCAAAATCAAAAACCGTTGGTAAAGCCCGGAGATACTATAAAGTCGGTGATTCTGGAGATATCGTCCAAACGTTTAGGTGCAACAGCGGTAGTGGATAATGGCGATCTTGTTGGAGTAATCACCGATGGCGATCTTCGTAGAATGCTGGAGAAGTCCGATTCCATTGCCAATCTGAAAGCATCGGATATTATGAATAAAACACCGAAAAAAATTGAGGCAGGCGAATTGGCTGTAAACGCAATGCAATTATTAGAACAATATAATATTACTCAACTTATCGTTACTGATAAAGACAAATATCATGGTTTTGTTCATTTGCACGATTTATTAAAAGAAGGAATTATATGATTGACGAAATGCCACAATTTTAACTTATAATTCATAATTTCTCCACAGTGTTATATCAAATTTTTAAACCCCTCACCAATATATTTTATCGTGTTTTTTACAAGTTGGATTTTAAAGGGCGTGAAAAAATTCCTACTGATCAGCCTGTAATCCTAGCACCCAATCACACCAATGGATTTATTGATCCTGTTATAACAGCAATGATATTGCCTTATAAAGTGCATTTTTTTGCAAGAGGAGATGTATTTAAAGGCCGCATTGCCAAATGGGCCCTGAATGATATGAATATCAGTCCGATGTACCGAATACAGGAAGGATACTCTGAGCTGAAAAAAAACGACAAAACATTTGAAGAATGCCGCCAATTATTAACGAATAATGAAACGATCGTATTATTTCCTGAAGGTATTTGCGTTCAGGAAAGGCGTTTGCGTCCATTGAAAAAAGGTTTAGCACGTATTGTTTTTCAAACTGCTGAATCACTTGATTTTAAAAAAGATATTTTGGTAGTTCCTGTCGGAATAAATTATTCGGATGCAAAACGGTTTCGCAGCAAAGTATTTATTGATTTCGGTGACGCTGTTTCAGTGAAAGAATATGAAGAGCGTTATAAACAGGATAGGGTGCACGCGATCAATGATTTTACAAAAATGTTCGAAGAAAAAATGAAAGAACATTTAGTGATCATTAAAAATAAAGAGAATGATAAGTTAGTTGCAGGCATTGAAGAGATTTATTTGTGTAAATGGATAAAAGATAAAAAACAGGATGTAAAAAGGCTGGAATTTTATTATCAGGCAAGCAGAGAAATTTCAGAAATGATAAACCGGTTGGATGCAACTGACCCGGTTAGAATCGTTTCATTAAAAGAAAAAATTGCAGCGTACATTCAAAAGTTAAATAAAAATAACTTGCGCGATCATTTGTTGCGTTCGGAAAGTATTAGTAAAATGAATGTCGCGAATTTTCTTTTAGAATATGTGATCATTTATTTTGGAATGCCAATATATGCGCTATCCTTAATATTCAACTATCCCCCTTTTTATTTAGCTAAAAAATTCAGTGAAAAAAAAGTTAAGAAGATTGAATTTGTCGCGTCAGTATATGCGAATATGACAATGATACTTTGGATAATGTATTATGGAATACAATTATTGATCGTGGCACTTGTTTTTCGTAATTGGTTGTTGCTTGGTATTTACGCAGTAGCAATTCCTCTATTAGGAATAGGGGCATTGAAATTTTATCCGATGATGAAAAAAATAGTAGGCCGATGGCGATTGCTACGTTTGGTGCGTAAAGATCGTAATATAGTGGAGGAATTAGTAAATGAGCGTGCTGCCATTATTACGGAAATAGAACTCGCGAGAAAAGAACATCGTACATCTAAATGGAACGCAGATGACGCGGATAAATATGATAAACACAGACATCAATAAATTAAAAAATAAAGCAACGTTATTTAACCATAAGAAATCATATTTAATCATAACAATCAGCGTCATTAGCGTTCTATTTAAAAAATCTTAAATAAAATAAAATGCAATTCGGAAAAGTAGAACGTGTTGAAGGAATAGATTTATCTCTTCCAAAAGATCATCCTGACACAGCAAAAGTATTGGGAGGAAAAGAATCCAAGAAACTGAACGTATTTGTTGGTTGCGCGAAATGGAACAAACAAGACTTAAAAAATTTTTATCCGAAAGGTGTAAAAGATGAATTGGAATATTATTCTTCACAATTCAATAGCATTGAGCTGAATGCCACATTTTACCAGGCGTATGGTAAAGAACAATTTATCAAATGGAAAGAAAAAACTCTGAAAGGATTTAAATTTTTCCCAAAAATCCCTCAAACTGTAAGTCATTTAAAACGATTAAATGATGTTAAAAATCTGACGGAAGAATTTTGTAATTCAGCGGCTCACCTAGAAGAAAAGTTAGGAATGATCTTTTTGCAAATGCACGATAATTTTAAACCAAAAGATTTTGAACGTTTGGAAAAATTCGTCATCGAATTTCCAAAAGGAATTCCTTTAGCGATAGAATTGCGAAATACAGAATGGTTCAATACCAAAGCGGAAGCTGATCGTGTGTGCGAATTATTCAAAAAACACAAAGTAACAAATATCATTGTGGACACAGCCGGCAGACGTGATCTCATCCACATGCGGTTAACTACATCGACAGCTTTTGTAAGATATGTTGGTGCCAACCATACAAGTGATTATACAAGATTAGATCCTTGGATAGAACGAATTTTAAAATGGAAAAAAGAAGGATTAAAAGATGTATATTTTTTTATTCATCAGAATCATGAAGTGGAATCTCCATTGCTTTCTGCATATTTCGTAAAAAAACTAAACTCCGCATTAGATATTAATTTGCATGTGCCTGTGAAGCCGGAGCTTGTGGTGAAAGGGAAAGCTGAAAAAAATCAGCAGGCGTTGTTTTAGTGGCGCTATTTTTTTGTTTCATTGCCCCTATTAAGTAGTTCATTTTCTGCTTTAATAAGCAGTATTTCAAGATCTTGATAAAATTTTGTTTTATAAGGTTCTTTTATTCCGTCTAAGTCAGGTGTTCCGAAATGATTTTCTATTTCATGTAAAACGATTTTTTAAATTTCAGGTCTTGGTATTTTGTTGCAAATAGAACTTAAAATATGATTCGTCAAACAGTCGTATTCATCCAGTGGGGCACCACCTTCGATAAGTCCACAAGGATCAAACTCGTTTACAAGTAACGAAATTTTATGAAAGTCTTTTTTATATTTTGCCTTTAGCTCTTTATTCATTTAGATTCAATCCTTTATCCTGTTAAACTTCAATGCTTTCAACATCCAGTCAGGTAAAGGTTTTAAGGCATCCCGTTTACGAAGATCCAAATACCAACCCAGTTTTTTCATGATGGGAATTTTTTTTGTTTCAACAAATTCTATCAGCGCTCCATCAGGATCTTCAATATAACTGAAGTGTCCTGTGGCTTCACCCATGTCGAATTTCTCACCACTGTCAACAGTAAATGGATATCCTTTTTCGGCACACAATTGTTTCATTGCATTTTGGTTGGTGATATCAAAACACAAATGAATAAACCCTTGATCCCCCCAAAAACGATTCTCATAAATTTTACAAGGCGTACGATCAAAAACTTTTACCAATTCCATTTCACTTGCTCCTAATAATTTGGAGAAAGCCCCAACACGTGGTTTGCTATGTTTTAATAATACTCTGCGAACTTTATTTATTCCGCTTGGTAAATTTTTGAAATCATCAAATATTCCTTCTTTATCATATACCACAGTATCATATCCTAAAATATCCGTGTAGAATTTTTTTGAACGTTCTATATCACTTACTCCGATCATGCATCCTGCAGAGCCTCCGGTAAGTTGCATTCCTTTTCCGAACCACGAATCACTTTTTACAATTTGAAATAAATTATTCCATGGGTCGCGTAAATAAAAAGTGTCATTGCCGCCTGCATCTTTTGTTAATTCAGAAACAAGATTTACTTTTTTTGATTTCAAGAATTCATAAGAACCTTTTACATCACTAGTTTTCATTCGTGCGCAATAAAAACCAAGATCGCCCAATTGTATCTCAAATGCCGGAGGTTGAGGAGTTCTGCTGGTGTATTGCCAGATCTCAAATCCTCCGCCACCTTTCATATTGATCGCTAAAATAGCGTGACGCTGATGTGGTTTTCCTCCGGTGTAGGGCAACATTAAATTAGCTTCCGCTGCTTCTTCGAAAATAGGAATGTCCATTCCAAAATGTTGCCGGTACCATTTGAATGCTTCATGAACATTAGGAATTCCAATGCCTATTTGTTGAATTCCCGCAATTGTTGGTTTCATATTTAATTTAAAGTTAAAAAGTCTAAAGTTGGCTGGTTACTCTGGTATTTGTTTACGTATTATCCTGGAAAATAATTTTGGAAAAAAACGTTTTACCCAAACAGCACGCAGTTCTTTTCCACCGATAAGGAATTTGCTTTTTCCTATAAAAAGTTCTTCTTTATTTGTTTTGATCCCTTTCAAAATTTGTTGTGCGCAATCTTCCGGACTTAATCCTTGCGCTGTGCTTTCATCCATTTTATTATGCTTCAACCCGGATTCTGTAATCGCGTTCAAAGAAATATCAGTTCGTATTTTCCCCGGACAAACAACCATCACATGAATATTCTCTTTATAAATTTCCATTCGCAATGATTCAAAATAGCCATGTAGCGCATGTTTGGATGCTGAATAAGCTGATCGGAAAAAGAAACCAAACTTACCTGCGATACTGCTCATCGCAATGATATGCCCGCTCTTTTGTTTAAGCATATAAGGTAATACACTTTTGGTAAGAGCAATGGTTCCGAAAAAATTTATCTCCATTATTTTTCGGTCAATTTCAAGCGGAGTGTCTTTGGTGAGTGAACGTTGGCTAATCCCCCCATTATTTACTAAAATATCAATGCGTCCGAATTTTGAGATCACTTGTTGTGTAAGTTCAGTTACTTTTGAAGTATCGGATAGATCAAATGGAAGAATTAATATATCGAATTCGGGTAATTGCAATGTGTTTTTTACACGAAGTAATTCTTCGTTCCTGCGTGCAGAAAGAATTAGTTTAGCGCCTTCAGCAGCAAATGCTATTGCTAAAGATTCACCAATACCGGATGAGGCACCTGTGATCCAAATTACTTTATTATGAAATATACTCATGCGTGCAAAAATAGCTTAATTTTTTATTTTGAGATTCAATTTTGTAATCCCCGCAAATTGCGGGAGAAGCGAAAATTTCAAATCGAACTAATCCCGAAAAAAGCAGGATTCTCCATTTTATATATAACTTTGTGAAAAATAAAAATGAAAAAAGTCGTTGCATTATTCCTTTGTACCATGCTTTTAGCCTGTTCTCATAAACAAGCCGAAAGTATTCCTTCTACTATTTTGCCAAAAGAAAAAATGGCTCAAGTACTTGTAGATGTTCATTTATTAGAAGCCATGATGAATACGAATGCTTTAACCCCGGAAAAAATTTCGTCTGATAATGCCACAATTCTGCCAGCTATAGATGTATTTAAAAAAAATAATATCAGCAAAAAAGAATACGATGACAGTTTTGATTTCTATACAAAACATCCGGAATTGTTAAGTGAGATATACCAACTGGTGTTGAATGATTTAAGTAAGATGCAGGCGGAAATGATGAATAAAAAATAATATACAATTATTCTTTCGGAGCAAAACCCTTTTCTTTAGAAGTGACTAGGATTATCCTCCAAAAATAATCTGCACGTATCCTTTACAGATTGTTCCATTGAAATAAATTTATGGTCAGGAAATAAGTTTAAGATTTTCTCATTTGAAAAACGACTCACTCGATGTGCGGAACGAGCCGATTCTTTTGTGATCAAAGGGGTTGTTCCATAAAGTAGACTTTTTATTTTTTCTGCACGCCATGCAAACCCACTTAAAAAAGTTCCTGCTTTAATGCTTGGTTTAGGTCTGCCAAATGCTTCATGTATCCGGTCAAAATAATTCCGAAAGGTTACATTTTCAGCGACCAATACAAATCGCTGATTTGAAATGGGACTTTCTGTTAATTTGATCATCAATGCTGAAACATCACGTACATCTATAACCCCAGTTGCGCCATTGGTATAAAATTTAATTCCTTTATATGCTTTGTTGAATATATTGGAACTGCTTTGTTGCCAGTTGCCACCACTGCCAATGATCAGAGAAGGGTTTACAATGACAACATTCAAGCCCTCTTCAGAGGCGCGCCATACTTCACGTTCTCCTCCATATTTGCTGATGGAATAATTAGAATTTTCAGGAGATGATTTCCAAAACGTTTCTTCTGTTGTAAATAAAGGAAAATCCACTCTTCCAAGCGTAGCAATAGAACTGACGTAACAGAATTTTTTTATTCCTTTTTCCAACGCTGCATTCACCATGTTGGCGGTACCATCTGTATTTATTTTCATCATCTCATCTTTATCTTTCGGATCAAATGATACCATTGCAGCACAATGATATACTTCAGAGATACCTTCCATTGCATCAATTAATGAATCCATATCCAGGAGATCAGCATCTACCCATTCAATATTTTTTAACAGATCATCGGCGTTATTTGTATAGTAAGAAAAAACTTTTTTTACATTGGCGATATTACTATTACTTCGTTTTATTGCACGTACATGCTTGCCTGATCGTGTAAGATCATACAATAAATGAGTTCCTACTAATCCTGTTCCGCCCGTTACTAAAATCATTTTTAAAATTATGAAGTACGAAAATACTGATTTAATATTTACGGTGAATTCGGATGGACAAACGTATCCTTTCTTTGCGGCCTTCGCCTCCGCTGTGAAAAATTCTTACATTTGTAACGGTTAAAAAAATAAAATGAAAAAGAATTTTATTGAAGAGTTGAAATGGCGTGGGATGTTGCACGATATGATGCCCGGCACAGAAGAGTTGTTGAACAAAGAAATGGTTATTGGTTATATCGGATTTGATCCTACCTCTGATTCGTTGGGAGTAGGAAATATGGTGCAAATAATGACCTTACTTCATTTTCAAAAAGCGGGGCATAAGCCAATCACCTTGGTTGGTGGAGCTACGGGCATGGTAGGCGATCCATCAGGGAAATCAGCGGAACGAAATTTACTGGATGAAAAAACGTTAAACTATAATTTAGATTGTCAGCGTAAACAATTGGAAAAATTTTTGGATTTTAATTGTGGCTCAAATTCGGCTGAAATAGTAAATAATTATGACTGGTTCAAAGGTTTTTCCTTTTTAGATTTTATTCGTGATGTTGGAAAACACATCAGCGTAAATTATATGTTGGCAAAAGATTCTGTAAAAAGCCGATTGGAAAATGGAATGAGCTTTACCGAATTTAGTTATCAATTAGTTCAAGGATATGATTTTTATTATTTGTGGAAGAATAACGGAGTAAAACTTCAAATGGGCGGTTCCGACCAATGGGGGAATATTGTTACAGGTACAGAATTGATCAGAAGAAAAACGAGTGGCGAAGCATTTGCATTGACAACACCATTGATTAAAAAAACAGATGGAACTAAATTCGGAAAAACAGAAAGTGGAAATGTATGGTTGGATAAAGCAAAAACATCGCCCTATAAATTTTACCAGTTTTGGTTGAATGCAAGTGATGATGATACCAAAACGTACATCCGAATATTTACTTTATTTACAAAAGAAGAAATTGAAAAGCTAGAAACAGAACAAAGTGTTGCTCCGCATTTACGCACTTTGCAAAAGGCATTAGCAAAGGATATTACTATTCGTGTACATTCGGAGGAAGATTATAAAAATGCAGTGGCTGCATCTGAAATATTTTTTGGAAAAGGAACATTGGATGATTTGAAATTGGTTTCTAAAATGGGAGATTTTCATGATATAATGTCTGATGTCCCATCTTTCAATGTTGTGAAAGAAGATATTCTCAACGGAATAAATGTCATTGATCTACTTGCAGAAAAAACCAAAGTATTTTCTTCGAAAGGCGAAGCAAAAAAAATGATACAAGGTGGAGGATTATCCATTAATATGGCTAAAGTAATAGATATTGAAATGAGAATAACTCAAGATTCCTTACTTCCGAATGATTATATTTTGGTTAGGAAAGGCAAAAAAGAGTTTATTAAATTAAATGTTCAATCTTAAATTTATATAGTGTGTAGTCACTCTGAGCGTAGTCGAAGAGTGTGCGAAAGCTGGACTCTAGTTATAATATTTTTCCCTGATAAATTTCATCGCCGGCTTCTCAACACCATAGGTAATTCCAGCTGCCAAGGCAATTATTAGTATTAGCGCTAAGGGCAACTTTATATACACCGATTTTAATCCCGAAGTTTCCAGGAAATTTAATAATTGATAACCGATATTCTGATTGATCAGGTATAGAGCATATGAAATACTACCTAAAAACAACAATGGTTTATTAGCCAAAAAATTCAACTTGTCTGCAATAAATAAATAAAACACCAGGAAAAACAGGATTACGGCAATACTTTCGTAAAGCGGATTCATCAATAAATGCACAGCAATACAAAGCAGCAAATAGCTATATCGTTTTATGTTTTGTCCTTTTGTTTTAATTAAGTAAAAAACAATTCCGGCGAAAAATAAGGTGCCGTTTTTTAGCAAAGGTATCCAATAATAAAAATTTATTTTAGGCGCCAGGTTGTTGATCATTAGGTAATAAACAATTACCATGATAGCTAACCAAAGTATTCCGAACGATTCAATTTCTTTAAGTTTTTTGAAGGAGAAAATGATCAGAATAAATGTGTAAAAGCAAAGCTCAATCGCTAAGGTCCAGTATACGCCATCTATATCTTTTACCATAAACCAATGTTGGAACATAGTAAGATTAACCAGCATATCAAAAAATGAAGCTTTTTCAGTCCAAAAAGGAGTGATATTGATGACGATAAAGGTTAAAATAACGCAAGCCCAATAGGTAGGATATAATTTTGAAAAACGTGCTACTATAAAATCTTTTGGTCGGGCGGATTTTTCAAGGCTCATAAAGATTACAAAGCCACTGATAATAAAAAATAAGTGAACACCCAAGTCACCATGCCGGAACCAGTTCAAAAAAGTAGTTTGGTTATACGTTCCAATATCTTTAAAATAGCGGGTGTAGTGAAATAGAACTACAGCCAAAGCAGCAATACCTCGCAGGGCATCTAATTCCAGGTATCGGCCGGATGTTTTCATTCCACAATATTAGAATTTAAATGTGAATTATTATATAGATGAGTTTTGGATGGCGGATCGGAAGAAGAAAAAAGAGGGCGTTAAAAACATATGGAATAAATAGATTAGCGTCAATTTCCAAGAATATAAAGAAAAAACAAATTATTTTTGAGAAATAAATAGCGTTTTATGCAAAAAAATGATACTTTTAGGAATACAAAAAAGGTGAAGCCTATGTGGAGAATAAATACAAAATCAAAAAAATCGAAAAAAAAGTTAAAACAACTTTCTCTCTTGTTGTTATTTAATTCTATCTTTTTAATGTCTTCTGGACAGGATATCCATTTTACTCAATTTAATGAATCCCCTTTAACATTAAACCCGGCATCAACAGCTGCTACAGTAGATATGCGTGCAATACTAAATTACAGGACGCAATGGAAAAGTGTAACAGTACCGTATCAAACTTATGGAGCGTCATTTGAGTTTAAAGCACGCCTAATGCAATGGGCAAAAGTGGATCCGGGACATAGAACAGGGTATTTCTCGAAGGCAAAAAACAATTTAGCCTTTGGGTTCAATTTTTTTAGGGATAAAGCCGGTGATGCTGCTATGGGTACTACGCAGGCAAATTTATCTGTGGCAACACATCTTGCTGTTAGCCCCAATAGTAGTATAGGACTTGGTATTCAGGGTGGCATAGTTCAACGCAGTATCAATTATGCCCAAGTAAGATGGGATAACCAGTACAATGGAACATCCTATAACGCAGCCTTACCAAGTGGAGAAACCAATATCCCCTCAAATTTTATTTATGGAGATTATTCAGCAGGAATACAGTGGAATTATGGCAAAGGGGAAATGTATATAGCAGCCAACAATGAAATGAAAGCAAATTTGGGATTAGCAGTATATCACGTAAGTCAACCTAACCAATCTTTTGTAGGAGATAAAGACAAATTATTTACAAAATTTGCTTTTCATGGAGGGCTTGTATATGGCATACAAAACTCCAATGTATTGCTGGCACCCAGCTTTATGTATCTCCGCCAAGGGCCACAACAGGAATTAAACATCGGTTCGATGGTAAAATATAAACTGCATGAAAACACAAAGTATACCGGCTTTAAGCAAGCATCTGTTGTTTCTATCGGTGCATTTTTCAGGGCAAAAGATGCAGTAGCACTTGTAGCGCAAATGGAAATTAACAAGTTTGCAATCGGGTTTAGTTATGATGTAAATTTATCAGGATTAAAAACGGTAAGTTCCGGAAGAGGTGGATTTGAAGTTACTTTACGATTCTTTAGCCCTAACCCATATCTGTTCCAGGCGAAATCAAGAATTTAATTTTCTCATATTTAATACTAAAAAACCTCCGGATATTTCTGGAGGTTTTTTTATTTACTTTTGTTTAGTAGATTTTAAAATTAAACAAAATAAAAGACTTTGTTAGCGCGTCATTGCAAGTAACAAAGCAATCTCATAAAGTATAGGAGTGAGATTGTGCATGGTGATCCAGCAATACTGAGGGACGCAATAAACGTATTAAATCAGCATTGTCTATTAATAAAATTAACTTGTATAAACTCTAATGAATCCCGCCCGAAAAAAATCCCGCCCGCTTTTCTGGTTCTATGTTTTAGTAATATATGTGATTGCACAATTTGTTTGGTGGACCTATTTAATGTTAAACCTGAATAATGAGATTTATCATCTTAAAACAGAACTCAATTTATTAAAAGGAGAATCACTTAATGAAGTTGCATTAAAAGGAAATGAACTGAATCAAAAATTATACAGCCGTTGGATAATGATAGCAGGAGAAAGCTCGGTATTTGTTACTCTTCTTCTTTTAGGGATTTTCAAAATTCGTAAAACATTTAAAAAAGAAACAGAACTTGCACAACGACAAAAAAATTTTTTACTATCCGTTACACATGAATTAAAATCACCTATCGCATCTGCAAAATTACAATTGCAAACACTCCAAAAGCATGAGCTTGGCAGAGATAAACAAAATGAAATTATTAGCAATGCTATTAGCGATACTGATCGACTGAACAATTTGGTCTCTACTCTTTTGTTAGCTGCGCAAATTGAAAATAGTATTTATACTATAAATAAAGAGGAAAGTAATTTATCAGATTATATTACTGATATAATGAAGCAAACAATAGGTTCATTTCATTATAAACAAAAGATCACATTAAATATTGAGCCGGGGATTTTTATGAATATCGACAGAACAAATTTTCAATCCATCGTTTTAAATATTTTTGAGAATGCGGTGAAATATTCGCCCGATAATTCAACGATCACAGTAGTATTTAAAAAAGAAAACAATAAAATAATTTTATGTTTTAAAGATGAAGGTGTTGGCATTTCGGACAATGAAAAATTAATTATTTTTCAGAAATTTTATCGTATAGGGAATGAGGAAACCCGTTATGCAAAAGGAACGGGACTCGGATTATATATTGTAAATTATTTAGTAGAACAGCATGGCGGAGTTATTTCTGTAAAAAATAATTTTCCTAAAGGGAGTATTTTTGAAGTAGTTTTTTAATTTCCCCATATTTTATTACTTTTCATTTCTTGATCATGAAGTTGTCAAAAGTTGAATTCAAAATAATAGTTAAATGCCCCTATGGATACGGCTTATAAAAAATCCTTCTTTAATACAGGTTTTAAAAATAAGTTGCATACACATGAAATATTTTATGAACTCGATGTTTTTCTTCTTGCCAAATTGTATAAGGCCATAAAAAAATACTTTACATTAATTATAATACCATATTTTTTTCTCTGCCTGAGATATATTTTTTCAGCTAAAATTACTTGGTTAAAGCCCGTAATACCAAGTGATATATTGGGGGGTATGCAACCAGGCTTGTATTTTATTCTTTCCTTTTGTAAATCTTCCGGTAGCGATTGGTACCCAAATTTACTTAAAGGTCGTACCCCAACAATATTCAATTCTCCTTTTAAAACATTTAACAGTTGGGGTATTTCATCCAAATGAAATTTCCTGATAATTCTGCCCCACCGGGTTAACCTAAAATCTTTGTATGGCTTTCCTGACTTGTTATATCCATTTAGTTTAACCACATAATCTTGTATGTATTGAGAATACGCATGCATCGTTCTAACTTTATATACTCCTATAATTTTCCCGTTTTCGCCAATTCTGTTCATCTTAAAAATTATTCCAAAATTCGGATCTTTCTCTTTTACGGCTTCTTTGGTTTTGATTACCGAAAAGTAAAAAAGGTTGTTTATTTTTTCATGCCCTATTATTTCAAACCCTGCATAACTAAGCCTACCAAGTATTTCAGCTTTTGATATGACATTATATTTTTTTTTGTAAAAAAGATCATATAAAAATTTCGTTAAAACCAATTTGGGCAATACCCGATGTAATATAAAATCGGATACACTAATAATAGGAGCTATAAAACGAGGGTATTTAACAAATAAACGACGCCTTCTCTCTGTATGACTTTCAACACAGCCAACATAAATTCCCCCATCGGGTAAGGAATTATTGACATAACGGAAATATTTTTTAATATTTTCGTTATGATTCACGATCTTGAGATCAATAATGGTTCTTACTACACCTATATTATTATTGTCATAAAATTCGTCATTAAAAGGAAGTAACAGAATTGTTTTATCCCTTGTAAGATCAACTTGATCTGAGATAAAGGTAGCCACCTTTTCTCCTGCAGTTTTAATAATAATTTTTTTTAAGAAAACGTTATCGTTAATAACATTTGAAACGCGCTTCCTAATTATTTTTCTAATTGGTTTCTCAATCGATTTTTTTTTTGTTCTCTCAATCGATTTTTTAATTGGGGGTTCTAGTATCATATTTATATTTTGTTATTGAAGTTGTTTAAAGTTCACATGGTTGTTTCGACATAACAATTGATTATCAGTTTATTGCAATTAAAGAATGGTAAAAAAACGTTTAAAGTTGAGAGTCGTATCAATCCCAAATATGACAAGCATCCTTCATTTTACTTTTCACTTATACTGTTTTATTATTTCATTTCTTATTCAATATTTTACATAATTTTTCAGCTTTTTCTATCTACTTTGGATATTTACAGAGGAAAAATATAATAGATGACAATAGTATTTAAAACATTCATATTATATGCTGTGAATTTCGCGCTTTTTAGAAAGGTATTTTCCCCGTACGTATCGAAACCGGCAAAGAATACCCCGCCGCTCTGCTGCGGTTGGGGTGAATTTACCACACTTAGAGTTTTCCGATTTAACTTTGAAAATGGATGTAAAATTTTCGTGCCATTGTGGATATCAAATCAAGTATCACATGTTAATGTGTATAAAATATAGAAAAAAGTATTAAAAGAGGAAAGTATATTAGGGAGTTAAAAAAGATATTATACCAATTATATTTATTAAACAGTCCAATTTAATTCTGAAAAAACATATTCAAATCCACACGTTTTTTTTATCCCTTCATTAGTCAGCTTTTGAGTTGTATGCGAGATGAATTCACT
>JBBSPS010000069.1:0-17257 GCA_038258655.1 Bacteroidia bacterium | reverse complement strand
GTATAAAAGCTGTTATGGCTGTTGCTCCAGTCGATTTTAGTCGTTTTGTTTTAAACAATATTCCAATTGCTGTTGTTGTTCCATATTGTGATGGAGATGTAAGCGACCTTGAAGGGGTACATTATTATGATGATGCAAGATATCTGGATCCAAATGATAATACACCCAAACATACAATGTTGATGATGGGAGCAAATCATAATTATTTTAATACCGTATGGACACCCGGGCAATTTGTTGCCGGAACTTCCGATGATTGGGATTCTCTGGCAACCAATTCAATGAACGATCCTTATTGTGGAGCGAGTGCGAGTGGAAATAAACGATTCAATAGTGCCAAGCAGAGAGCAGCATTGATTACTTATGCCTGTGCTTTTTTTCGTGTGTATGTGGGAGGTGAAACACAATTTTTACCCATACTGGAAGTAGATGATGCTACTCCTCCGGTTTCTTCAACATTAAGTGCTCCTGAAATTCATATATCTTATCATCCGCCTGCTTCAAAGCGTTTGGATGTTAATCGTACTAATAATCAAGGTGTAAAAATTATTAACACAGCGAGTGATAGTGCAAGCCAAAACGGATTAGTAAATTATACAATATGTGGTGATAATACTGCCAACCGATTTTGTTTGGGATTAGGCGCGTCGCAAGAACCTCACAATGCAGCTAATAAAAACACGCAATTAGGTTTATCACAATTAGAACTGGGATGGAATAATACAACTGATTGGTATGAAAATAAGTTGCCTATTAAATATCGTAATTTGTTGCAGTACCGTGCATTACAATTCCGAGCCGCAGTTAACTTTAAAGATGGTCCCGTAAATCAGGCCATGGATTTTTCGGTTCAGCTTCGTACAACAGGTGGTAAAACTCAAACAGTAAAAGTAAGTGATTACACCAATGCACTTTATTCTCCGCAAGGTAAGTTAAGTAACTATTTACCGCGAATACTACATAACACAATAAAAATCCCTTTGTCAAAATTTGATAGTATTAACCTTTCAGATGTTGAGTACATTCGTTTTAATTTCAATAGATTAGCTACGGGTGCTATTATTATTTCTGATCTGATACTTAGTTCCGATTCAATTGTTAGAATTATTCCTACTGCAAATTTTGCTGCCAATGTAACTTCTACTTGTGATGGAAAAATTTTATTTACGGATAATTCAATTAACCATCCAACACAATGGCATTGGGACTTTGGTGATGGTACCACTTCTACAAATCAAAATATTACTCACACGTATTCCGCAAATGGCAGTTATACTGTAAAACTGGTAGCAAGTAATACTACAGGTAAGGACAGCCTTATTAAAACTGCTTATGTGGTAGTAAATAAACCCGCTACGCCAACAGGTACTAATGGTTCTCGATGTGGAGTAGGAGTTGTTAATTTAAGTGCAAGCGGTACTGGAAGTGGAAACATTGTTTGGTATGATTCATTGAGTGGTGGAAATAAAGTAAATACGGGAGGCACATACTCTCCAACAATAAATGGCCCTATCACTTTTTATGTACAAGAAGAAATTCCCGGTAGTATTGTGTACGGAGCAAAAATAGATAATACCGGCGGAGGTGGTAATTTGAACAGTAAAAACGGTTTGATCTTTAATGTATTAAAAACCTGTACGCTGGTATCAGTAAGAGTATATGCACAGGGAGCAGGAAACAGAACCATCGAATTACGAGATGCGGCAAATACCCTTCTTCAATCTAAAACAGTAAATATTCCCACGGGCACACAAACTGTTGTACTGAACTTCCCTTTAGTTCCGGGCAATAATTATTTGCTTCAACCAACCGGTACCATAAATTTATACAGGAATAATGCAGCTGTTGCGTATCCTTATAATGTTGGTAGTTTAGTTTCTATTACTACTTCTACTGCGACTGCTAGTCCCGGGAATTATTATTATTTCTTTTATAATTGGGAAGTACAGGATGCACTTTGTATAAGCAGTAGAGTAGCTGTTACAGGTGTTATTGATGTTTGTACTGGTATTTCAAGCAACTCTCCTGAAGGTTACCCGAATGTATATCCTAATCCTGCTAAAAACACATTGACGGTAGAAAAAAACGGAGGAGAAGAAAAAATGCTACAGATAGAATTAGTAAATCTCCTTGGAGAGAAAGTATATGTTACATCTGCTGAAAATAATGGCGGAACATTCAAAAAAACATTGGATATAGGAAGCATTCCTGCCGGTATTTATTTTGTCTACATTAATGCAGGTGAAAAACATTGGGTGTATAAACTTGCTAAACAATAAGCAATGAATACCCTAACACAACCTTGGCCTTGGTATGTTTCCGGTCCTTTGATTGGATTGATGGTTCCTACATTATTAATATTGGGAAACAAAACATTCGGCATTTCATCCTCATTACGCCACATTTGCGCCGCCTGTATTCCTTCTAATTCCCATTTTTTAAAATACAATTGGAAAGCAGAATCATGGAATTTACTATTTGCATTCGGAATTATAATAGGTGGTTTTTTAGCCGGATATGTTTTCCAAAATCCAAAACCAATTCAAATTTCAGAAAATACAGTTACTGATTTAAATTCTTTAGGAGTGAAAAATTATTCAGGATTAATGCCTCAAGAAATTTTTAATTTTCATTCGCTCTTAACACTTAAAGGTTTTATTTTAATGATAGTTGGTGGTTTTTTTGTCGGCTTCGGAACGCGTTATGCAAATGGTTGTACATCAGGACATTCAATTATGGGAATGAGTAATTTGCAATGGCCATCATTGGTTGCTACCATTTTCTTTTTTGTTGGAGGACTTGTAATGACTTGGTTTATTTTACCTTGGATAATGACGTTATGATTAGCAAAGCTATCACACACTTCTCGACTTCGCTCGAAGTGACCCGTGCGTTGTTAGTTCGAGCGAAGTCGAGAACATGGGTGAGCTAAAATGAATAAAAATTAATAAGTTTCTAAACACTTAAAACGATGAACAAAATAAAATATTTATTTCTCGGAGTCCTTTTCGGAATAATTTTAATAAAAGCAGAAGTTGTTTCTTGGTTTCGTATTCAGGAAATGTTTCGATTTCAGGCTTTTCACATGTATGGTGTTATTGATTCAGCAGTTTTTGTGGGAGCTATTTCTATTTTACTAATAAAAAAATTCAAAATAAAAACAATTGAAGGCGAAGAAATAAAAATTATTCCAAAGCCATTTACTAAAGGAACAATTTTCGGCGGGCTCATCTTTGGATTAGGTTGGGCAATGACAGGTGCTTGTCCGGGGCCATTATACGCATTGCTTGGAAGTGGAGCTTTGGTAATTGCAGTAGTTTTATTTAGTGCAATTTTAGGAACGTATGTGTATGCGCTGTTGAAAGATAAGTTGCCGCATTAGTGAAATGTTTAGCGAACAATTTTACTTTTCTCTCACTGCCCTCACCATTTCTCGTTTCCCCGGAGGTCCTTGCAAAGTTTCAATTGTAAATCCAACTTTTTTTAAGGTGCGCTTTACTTCGCCTTTAGCGCAATACGTAACTAAAAATCCGGTGGATTTTGTGGCGGCATAAATTTTTGTGAAGACTTCTTCTGTCCACATTTCAGGTTGTACGCGTGGTCCAAAAGCATCAAAATAAATAATATCAAAGGTGTTTTCAAATTTAACTTCCTGCAAAGTATTTTTTATTTTATGAAGAGTAAAATTTTTTGTGAGTTCAATATTTTTTTCCCAATAGCAGGAGTGGATACGGTCGAAAATTGTTTGGTGCTGATTTGCATCCAATAATTCTACATAATTCAATTCTTTAATAATTTCATTTTCTAAGGGAAATGCCTCAAGCGCCGTGTAATTAATCTGCACAGATTTTTTAAAATTTTCAAGGTAAGTAAGCAACACATTTAACCCGGTTCCTAATCCAATTTCCAAAATGTTTATTGTGGATACATCTCCTTTTTCAAGGAGAGGGGCTGGGAGTGAGGTCAGGTGCTTGAGCCCCATCTCAATAAAAACATGTTTCCCTTCCTGAATCGCTCCATGCACGGAATGATAATGTTCATCCAAGTCCTTTACATACAAGGAATGAGAGCCGTCAGCTGTTTTTATGATTTCGTGGTTCACTTTTAATATAGAATACTTACAAATCTAAACCAAAAATCCACTTTATTTATTTATTTTTGGGACCATTATGCAAATAGAAGTTTTAAAATCAAAGATACATCGGGTGCGTGTTACCCAAGCCGATCTTAACTATATTGGCAGTATCACCATTGATGAAAACTTAATGGATGCCGCCAACCTTATTGAAAACGAAAAGGTAGATGTTTTTAGTTATAACAATGGTGAACGTCTTACAACCTATGTGATAAAAGGCTTGCGGGGCTCAGGCGTTATCTGTTTAAACGGGCCTGCCTCATTAAAAATACAAGTAGGACACGAAGTAATTATTGTATCCTATGCTTCAATGGATTTTGAAAAAGCAAAAAAACATAATCCCACTGTTATTTTCCCCGATAGTAAAACTAACACGCTCCGATAGTTTTGAAAAAACAAGCGCTGAACCTTCTTAAATTTCTATTCTTTTTAAGTATAGGGATTTTACTGATATGGTTAGCCGTGCGAAATAAAACTAAAGAAGAAATTTCTAATATTAAACTTGCCATACAAGAAGCTAATTATTTATGGATCGTTGCATCTATTGTAATTAGTGGATTAAGTCATTATTTTAGGGCGATCCGCTGGAAATTATTTTTAAAACCATTGGGCTATCAACCAAAAACATCTACTACTTTTTTTGCGCTTATTGTTGGTTACCTCGCCAATTTTGCCCTCCCGCGATTGGGTGAAGTAACACGTTGCGGCTTACTTACCAAGTATGAAAAAATACCGTTTACCGAAGGTTTCGGAACTGTGATTGCCGAACGCGCTTTGGATATGGTGTGTCTAATTATTCTATTTTTTATAATACTTGCTTTTGAATTTGAACACATATCCGGTATCACGAATGATCTTATCTTTAATACCGTTTCGGAAAAATTTCATGCCTTGATGCAAAAACAATTATTCGTTATGATGACAGGATTTGTTGTATTAATGTTAGTTGCTGCATTTTTTTATTTCCGCAAGAAAATCCAGTCTGGATTATCCGGTAAAATGAAAAAATTTATAAACGGTTTATGGGATGGACTAAAAAGCATTAAAAATGTGGATAAGCCTTTATTATTTATTTTCCAAACTATTCTTATCTGGTTGATGTATATCTTACAAGTGTACGTTTGCTTTTTTGCTTTTGCTGAAACAGCTCATCTTTCATTCGTTGTCGCGATAGTGATTGTAGTGTTTGGTAGCCTTGGTGTTATCGCTGTTCCGGGAGGTACCGGAGCATATCAAGCCATTGTAATTCAACTACTTACCACCGTTTACCTTATTTCCACTACAGTAGCTTTTGCTTTTGCATGGGCTGTATGGACATCGCAATTTTTACTTATACTTTTCCTCGGGCTTGTTTCATTATTGTTATTGGCAATATTGAATAAGGAAGGAAAATAAACCGATCATTTTTATTCTCGTTTTCAAGAAAAAAAGAATACACAAACTTATAACGTTTAAATTTTTGTAAAGGGAAGGATATTTTTTTCTTTACCTTTGTACATATTAAATAAATTACGTGCAATCCCTTAATAAAGTATGCAGTGAAAAAGAATTAGTAACGCTTCTGAAATCCAGAAATGCGGAAGCGTACAACGTTTTGTATGATAATTATTCTGCGGCTTTGTATGGTATTATTTCCCGTGTTGTTCCCGCGGAAGAAATAGCGCAAGACTTGTTACAAGAGGCGTTTGTTAAGATATGGAAAAATATAGATACGTATGATTCAACAAGAGGGAGATTATTTACGTGGATGTTGAACATAGCGCGAAACAGCGCCATTGACTATTCCCGGTCGAAACAATTTAAAATGGAACATAAAATCCAGGAAATTGAAAACTCCGTATATGAAATAAATCGTCATACTTCAACGAGTATAAATATTGATACCATTGGCCTAAGAGAGCAAGTAGAAAAATTGAAAGAAGACCACAAAATTTTAATTAACATGATTTATTTCGGCGGTTATACGCAGGAAGAAACAGCTAGAAAATTAAAAATTCCTTTAGGTACAGTCAAAACAAGAGTAAGAGCAGCTATTATACAATTAAGACAATTAATAAAATAAATTGAACCTGCACGAATATATATCATCCGGAATCATTGAAAGCTATGTTCTGAATCAGCTTACGAATAAGGAGCGTATTGAATTGGAAGAAATGGCTGCCCAATATCGTGAGGTAAGAGCAGAGATAGCTGCAGTTGAAGAAGTTTTAAGCAGCTATGCTTTGGCGCATTCAAAACCGCCACCGGAATATCTGAAAGAACAAATTTTCGCGAAGATCCAGCAACCCAAAACGCCTGTAAAGAAGAAAAAACAGTAGCCATAACTATACTCCCTTAAACTATTTTGTTGTTTGGGAAAACCCATAATTAATTTCATATTAAATATTGTGTCGCATATAAAAAATGAAACTCTTCCTGAGCAAGCATATACATTGCTTGTAAAGCCGATTTTAGGTCTTACAAAAAGTGACCAAGGGCCGTCTTTATTTCAAGATCATTTACTGCCGATTAAAAATACCGGGCCGCAAATTCATTTCACCAATTACGAGTACGGAGTTGCGGCGATAATATTTTTATTATATGTGTTATATGTTTGGTTGTATGTATCAAATAATAAAAGGCTAAACCAGATCATAAAAGGATTTTATATTAATAGGTATGCAAATCAGTTAGCGCGGGAGGAATTTGCGTTTGGCAATAGAGTATCATTGTTTTTGGGAGTTTTATTTGTAGTTACATTAACATTATTTATTGGCCAGCTTAATGAATATTATGGCTTTATCCCCGGCATCAATACTACTGTTCTCTTTTTAATTACGGCAGCTATCATATTACTTTCGTATGGCATTAAACTTTTTGTAATACAACTATTGGGTTTTATTTTTAAAATGCCTAAGGAAACCAATGAATATAAGATGAGTATATATTTATTTGGCAACGTATTGGGTTTGTTTATATTCCCTGTAGTAATTTGTTTGGCGTTCCTAAAACAAGCTTCCCCCTTATTTTTTATCTATACAGGCCTTGGTATCATCACTATTTTTTTATTCATTAGGCTGGTGCGAGGGTTTGTCATCGGGCTTAACAGCATAAGGGTTTCTAAATTCTATTTATTTTTGTATGTTTGCACCCTTGAAATATTACCCTTTGTAATAGCGGCAAAATTATTTATGTTAAAAAGTAACTGATTTTGTCCATTGTATCCAGAAGTTTTGTTTTTGTTTAACTTACTAAAACGCAACAAAATTGAAAGTAAAGAGCATCCTTGTTACTCAGCCTAAACCCGAAGGTGATAAATCGCCTTATTTCGACCTTGCAAAAAAATGCAATGTAAAAATTGATTTCCGCCCCTTTATTCAGATCGAAGGCATTCCAGCAATTGATTTCCGGAAAGACAAGATCAATATATTAGATCATACGGCAGTAATCATGACTAGCCGCAGTGCTGTCGATCATTATTTTAGAATCTGCCAAGAAATGCGCATCACGGTACCCGAAACCATGAAATATTTTTGTGTCTCGGAATCGACAGCATATTATCTTCAAAAATATGTTTTGTACCGGAAGCGCAAAGTATTCCATGGAAAACAGACAGTTGTCGATTTAATGAGTGTGATCAAAAAACATAAAAATGAAAATTTTCTGTTGCCCTGTTCCGATATTTCTAAAGAAGAAATTGCTGATAAATTGGAATTTCAAAAGATAAAATATACCAAAGCTGTCATTTATCGTACTGTTGCAAGCAATTTAAAGGACTTGGCGGATGTGAATTATGATGTATTGGTATTTTTTAGTCCGGCAGGAATTAAATCACTATTTAAAAATTTTTCTAAGTTCAAACAAAATAAAACATGCATTGCTTGTTTTGGCCCAACCACAGCACAAGCAGCAAAGGAAGCCGGTTTAAAACTGGATATTGTTGCTCCAAACCCTAAAGCTCCCTCCATGACAATGGCTTTGGAGCAATACATTATAACCGCGAATAAAGCCAAATAACAGTTCGTGTTTTTTACCGTTCGTGTTAATTTTCTCGGCTCTTGTCATAATTTTATTGTTTCAAAAAATTATTAATTCTACCTTTATACTTGCAATGCAAACTTTTTCTAAAGCCGAACGATTATGCAGTAAAGTATTAATTGATAAATTAGTTGTAACAGGTAAATCATTTCACAGTTTTCCTTTTAAAATTAGTTGGCTTGAAACACAAGAAAGCACCGTTACTGTTCCTGTGCAACTTATGATCAGCGTCCCGAAACGTATATTTAAAAAAGCAGTTCAGCGAAACTTACTTAAACGAAGAACCCGTGAGGCATACAGAAAAAATAAAACGATCTTATACGATTATCTGCACAATAAAAAAATTCTTCTAATGTTTGTATATACAGCTAAAACAATTGAAACATATGCGGAGTTGGAAAAAAAGATAAAAGAAGCGTTGGTACATTTGATCAAGGAGCTTAACAATAAAAAAAATTGAAAATAATATTTACACCAATAAGTTATTTATTTATCGGTATAATAAAAATATATCAATATACCATTGCTCCCATGTTAATGCCCGGATGTAGATTTGAACCCTCTTGTTCACAATATGGAATTGACGCGTTTAAGAAATATGGATTGTTTAAAGGGTTTTATTTGACTGTTAAACGTATTATGAAATGTCACCCTTGGGGCGCTCACGGTCCTGATCCGGTACCTTAAAATAAACAGTAGGCAATGGGCAGTAAGCAAAAATTTTTAAAATAAATATTTAGTAGTAAAGATAGATTAGTATATTAGTATATTAGTACAGATTCGTAATTAGTAGATCATATGAAACCATTTATCAAAAAATTCAAAATCCTCATCCTTGTGGCGCTTATAGGCGGATACTCGGTTATCTCCTATAGCTTTGTAGATAATTATTTCGAAGTGTCCAAGAACCTGGATATTTTCGCGACGCTATTTCGCGAGTTAAATATTTATTATGTAGATGAAACTAACCCGGGCGATCTGATGAAAAAAGGAATTGATGATATGCTTGGATCCTTAGACCCATATACCAATTACATTCCTGAATCGGAAATAGAAGATTACCGCTACATGACTACCGGCCAATATGGAGGTATCGGTGCGCTTATCCGCCAGCAAGGTGATTATGTGGTCATATCGGAACCATACGAAGGGTTTCCCGCGCAAAAAGCTGATTTGAGAGCAGGCGACAGGGTATTAAAAATTAATGATATTGATACTAAAGGCAAAAAAACCGATGATGTCAGTAAAATATTAAAAGGTCAGCCCAGTACAGCCATTAAATTATTAATTGAACGCGAAGGCGAAAAAAAGCCTTTGGAAAAAATTATAAATCGCGAAGAAATTAAAATAAAAAGTGTTTCCTATTCGGGTATGATTGCGCCAACTATTGGATACATAAAGCTTACAGGGTTTACCGAAAACGCAGGGAATGAAGTAAAAGAAGCCTTAGTTGGTTTAAAAAAGAATCCCCAATTTAAATCATTGATATTTGATTTGCGTGGAAACCCAGGCGGATTGCTTAAGGAAGCCATTGATATTGTAAATTTGTTTGAAGACAAAGGCACCGAAATTGTCAGTACACGTGGAAAAGTAAAAGATTGGGATAAGATTTACAAAGCCGCTAATATTCCGATTGATATGACAATACCTATGGCTGTGCTTGTAGATAGAGGTTCAGCATCAGCATCAGAAATTGTTTCGGGGTCCATACAGGATTTGGACAGAGGGGTAGTGATCGGCCAGCGATCATACGGAAAGGGATTGGTGCAACAAACTCGCCCCTTAAGTTATAATGCCCAGCTAAAAGTTACAGTTGCAAAATATTATACACCGAGCGGTCGTTGCATTCAGGCGTTAGATTATTCACATCGAACTGAAGATGGCGCTGTAAATAAAGTACCCGATTCATTAATATCAGCATTTAAAACCAAGAATGGACGTATTGTATATGATGGTGGAGGGATTGCGCCCGATATAACTTTGGAGCCTCAAAAGTACAGCAGCATTTTAGCAAGTCTGGTAACTAAAAATTTGATTTTCGATTATGCTACCAAATATCGTATCGCTCATTCCACTATTATAGCTGCTAGGGATTTTAAATTAACCGACGCTGAATACAATGAATTTATAACTTTTTTGTACGGTAAGGATTATGACTACACAACCAAAATCGAAAAAACGTTGGAAGAATTAAAGAAAAATGCAAAAGAGGATAAAACACTTGATTCAATAAGTTCTGATATTGAAGGATTAAAGATCAAATTAATGCACAATAAAAAAACTGACCTGGTAAAATATAAACCGGAAATAAAAGAATTTTTAGAAGAGGAAATTTCATCACGCTATTATTTTCAAAATGGCCGTTTGGAAGCATCATTAAAAGATGATCCGGAGTTGAAAGAGGCCTTGACTGTTTTAAATGATAGTGATAGGTATAAGAAAATTTTAACTACCATTGTTAAAGCCGATAAGCATATTTATGACGGTAGCAAAGAGAAGTTGAAGGATATTAAAGAACACAACGATAATATAAAAGAAAATTAAAATCGTAATAATTGCTGATTTAAAAGGCTCCGCAGCAATGCAGAGCTTTTTTATTGGACAAATAAATATACAATATAACTGTAATATTTGCGTTTGCATTTCAAACCGAATCATTTGTGAGATCATTACTACCCCAAAAGTATCATTATTACATCTATCTGTTTGCACTCATTATTTTAGTGATAGGAATGCCATTATCGAAATTTTTAATGAGCTTGTCACAAATCATCCTGGTTGGCAATTGGCTTTTAGAAGGGAACCTGAAAAGTAAAATAACTGAGTTTTGTAAAAATAAGTCAGCATTAATTTTAAGTTCTCTTTTGTTGTTGCATCTTATCGGGCTTTTTTACACTTCCGATTTCGCTTACGCTTTTAATGACATTCGCATTAAAGCCCCATTACTTTTATTGCCATTAATTATATCCACGTCAAGGCCACTTTCACAAAAATTATTTACTGTTATTTTACAAATATTTGTTGGCGCCATTATTTTAGGAACAATCATTAGCACATTAATATTAACAGATGTTATTCATCGCCATATTGTAGATGTAAGGAATATTTCCATTTTTATTTCCCACATCCGTTTTGCCTTGCTTATTTGTGTAGCGATATTTATCTGCGGCTACTTTATTTACAATACATCAAATGTGTCTGGTAAATTAGTCTGGGGAGGTATTATAATTTGGTTTACTGTATTTTTAATATTGATGGAATCTATCACAGGCTTATCAGTATTTATTTTTACTGTTTTTATATTGATAACGTATGCGATCATAACATCAAAAAATAAAACAGTAAAATGGGTGAGTTTATTTTCAATGTTGCTTTCACTGTTATTTATATCCTATTGGGTTAAGGAGGCAACAACAGAAAATTTAAAAAAGGAAATTATTGATCCTGGTAAATTAGATAAATATACATCACAACGCAACTTATATGTATATGATACGACAGCGAAGCAAACAGAAAATGGCTACTACGTATGGATGTATTATTGCATACAAGAATTAGAACCATTGTGGAATCATCGAAGTAAGATCAATTTTAATGGGAAGGATCTAAAAGGAAATGAAATACGATTTACACTTATGCGGTATTTAACTTCAAAAGGATTACGGAAAGATGCGGATGGACTTAAGTCTTTAACGGATAATGAAATCAATGCTATTGAACGTGGTGTGGTAAATGTGAATTTCCAAAATATATCAAGTATAAAGGGCCGTTTGCATGAAATAAAATGGGAATTAGATTTATACAAAACTACAGGAGACCCCAATGGACATTCACTTACACAGCGTTTTGAATATTGGAAAACAGCCTTTGCTATTATCAAACAAAATTGTTTGTTTGGTGTGGGTACGGGAGATGTTGAACAAACGTTCAATAAGGAATATGTAAAATCAAATTCGCCTTTGCTCATGGAATGGCGGCTTCGTGCTCACAATCAGTATTTATCAATAGCTGTAGCTTTTGGAATTATAGGATTCATGTGGTTTTTAATAACATTGATTTACCCGATGATAAAACAAAAAATGGTGTTTGATTATTTATACATCACTTTTTTTATCATTACAGTGATTTCTTTTTTCACAGAAGATACGCTTGAAACACAAGCAGGTGTTACATTTTACGCATTTTTTAATTCTTTCTATTTGTTTGGGCGAAAAATAAAGGGTAAGAATTAAATTTCCTGGTAGAGTTTAATATAGGCTTTAGCTGCATCTTCCCATGAAAATTGTTTTGCCCATTCTATGGAACGTTTTGCTTTTCCGGTATCAGAAGTAAAATCAAACATTCCTTTTTCAAAAATATCGCTCATATATTGAGGGTCAAAATTTTTCCAATAATAGGCTTCAGCTCCACCTACTTCGGGCAAACTCGTAAGATTAGATAAAAATACAGGTTTCCCCAAGCTCATCGCTTCCACTACCGGTAGTCCAAAACCTTCTGATAATGATGGAAAAACAAAGGCCTTGCAATTTTTATACAACCAATATTTGCCTGCATCATCCAAGGTTCCAACTAAATGTAGGCGATCTCCTATACCTAATGTTCCTGCCATTTTAAGCAGTTGTTTGGAATAATCTGAATCATTATTTCCGGCAATTATCAAATGCAATTGTTTGTTATTTTGTAATAAGGGTAGAAGCGTGTGGAAATTTTTTTTCGGTGAAATGATCCCGATCGAAAAAATAAAATCAGTCCCGCAATGAGGTGGTACACATTCAGGTTTAACAGCACTTTCAACTGTTTTAAGTGAATTTCCATTGTGTATCACATGCACGGGCGTGTCATTTAATTCTAAATTTTCGCGGACAATGATCTCCGTAAATTTTGAAATAACAGTTATCACGCTTGCTTTGTCTACTCTTTTTTGAAGACTATTTAGTTTGCGTTTTTGTTTTGATCCTTTGTACTTTTCTAAAAAATTTAGGTCATGAATTGTTAAGATAAGTTTGGTTTTTTTATTACTTGGAAGGTAATGTGAGTCTTGTTGCAGGCAATGCCAAATGTCATATTCAGCGCTACTCAACGGAATTAATTTGTGAAAAGCGGTATGTTTTATATAATTAAAATTTTCTCCAAACACATTTTTTTGAAGAGAAGGTAAATAAAAGTCAAGCTGCAAATTTGAAGAGTTCAGCTGCTGAAACTGCTCACCAATATTAAGACAGAATTGCCCCAAACCGCTATCGGGGTTTTTCAATTTCTCCATCTCAACTAATACACGTTTCATTTTTCCTGAAGTTTGATAAGTTTGTAATATTTCAAAAAAGTGGAATGCGCTGATAATTTACAGATGATAAAACCATAGTATCCATCAAGTATTCCGAGTTTGAAAATATAGCTTTGCATAAATTTTACAAGTGGGCTAATATATCTCTTCAGCCAATTTGCTTTTTCACCTTTGGCAAATAATGCGTTTGCTGAAAGCGTAGTGAATTTTTCCGTTTGTTGAATATGTTGTTCAATACTGTAATAGCTGTAATGCAAAATATCCCCTTTTAAATGACTTGCATTTTTATCACCTTCAAATAATTCATATTTGTCGTGAGGGTTAATTCCGCCCCATTGCCCTTTGCATGAATCCCATAAACGTAATTTTTTATCAGGATACCAACCGCAATGATAGATCCATTTCCCACAATAATTGGTTAAACGGTTCATGTAATAGCCATCGTACTGCCAATTATTTTTTATTTCAAGTATAGATTTTTTAAGCGTTTCATTTAACGCTTCATCAGCATCCAATGATAACACATGAGGATATTTTGCCTGGGTAATTGCCCAATTTTTTTGTTCTATATGTCCGTCAAATTTATGAGAGATGAAGCGTGCGCCTTTTTCTTTAGATATTAACTCAGTTTTATCAGTAGAAAAAGAATCTACCACCACAATATCATCAGCAATACCTTGCAATGAATCCAAACAACGACCGATATTTTTTTCTTCGTTAAAAGTGATGATGACAACTGACAGTTGTGGCATTTATAGTTGTATGTGTTTAGTTTATCCTCGCTAAATTACTAAAATTATCTGCTATATTTGTGTAGTTATGTCAACTACTCAAACTCTTATTCAACAGTTAAAGCAAGGCGATAAAAAAGCCTTAGCTCGTTGTATTACCATTGTTGAAAATGAGTTGGAAGAGTATGAAAAATTTTTAACTGAACTTCAATTTAATCAACAGATACCGGTTATTGGTATTACAGGCCCGCCAGGAGCAGGTAAAAGCACATTGATCAATGCGGTTATCAGACAATTAACCGACCAAAACAAAAGGGTTGGTATAATTGTAATTGATCCCACATCCCCCTTTAATTATGGTTCTCTATTAGGCGATCGTTTGAGAATGGCGGAGCATTTTACAAATGAAAATGTTTTCATTCGTTCATTAGCTACAAGAGGTTCACTGGGTGGATTATCGGCTAAGACCATTGAAATCGTTGATGTAATGCGTGCCTTTGCATTTGATTATATTATTGTAGAAACGGTTGGAGTTGGACAAAGTGAAGTAGAAATAGTTGGTTTGGCGGATACCACTATTTTGGTTTTGGTTCCGGAATCGGGCGATGAAATACAAACAATAAAATCAGGTGTCATGGAAATAGCGGATATTTTTGTGGTGAATAAATCCGACAGGGATGGAGCCAACACGTTTTTAAAAAACTTAATGCAATTAGTGCATTCCAAACCAGTGAGCGATTGGAATATTCCGGTTATAAAAACAGTAGCTACAAAACAAGAAGGTATTGACGAATTGCTTTCCGCCATCAATAAGCATCAACTGGTAGAAACAAATTCAAAGCGCTCTTATTTACTAGCGGAAAAAGCCTGGCGGTTAATTCAGAATAAGAGGATGAAAGGTGTTTCAAAAGAAATATTACAAAGACAAATTGGAACTGAAATACAAAAAAAAGATTTTAATTTATATCGTTTTATAAAAAAATTTATTGAGTAGTGGCAAGTACAAATGAAAATTTAAAATACAAAATTGCGCTTACTCTTATACCTAAGATTGGTCATATACTTGCCAAACGCCTGGTTTCCTATTGTGGAAGCGCGGAAGCCATATTCAAAGAAAAAAAAACTACGTTAGAAAAAATCCCCGGGATAGGGGAGTTTTCCGCAAAAGCAGTAGTGGGACAAAATGTTTTTGATCGAGCCGAAGAGGAAATAAAATTTATTGAAAGGAACAACATTCAACCAATTTTTTACACGGATACAAATTATCCAAAACGATTAACACATTGCGAAGATAGCCCTATACTGCTTTATTTTAAAGGAAATGCAAATTTCAATTGTGAAAAGGTAATAAGTATTGTTGGCACACGGGAAGCTACTGATTATGGTAAAAATTTATGTGAAAAATTAGTCGCGGACCTGGCTTCACATAATGTTATGATTGTTAGCGGACTGGCTTATGGCATTGACATTTGTGCACATAAAGCTGCATTGGAGAATAAACTATCTACTATTTGTGTGTTGGCTCATGGCTTGGATAAAATATATCCGTCTATACATTCTATTATAGCGGAAAAAATGTTAGAGAATGGAGGTTGGCTCACTGATTTTCCAAGTAAAACAATTCCTGACCGTGAAAATTTTCCAAGTCGTAACCGAATTGTAGCAGGCATTTCGGATGCTACTATTGTAGTTGAGTCAAAAGCGGGAGGTGGTTCATTGATCACTGCGGATATTGCGAATACCTATAATCGGGATGTATTTGCATTTCCCGGAAAGGTAGGTGATGAATGCTCGGTTGGTTGTAATAATCTGATCAAACAAAATAAAGCGGCACTTATTCAGTCGGCTTTAGATGTGGTATATATTTTAGGTTGGCAACAAACAAAAAATGTAAAAGCACCTCAGCAAAAACAATTATTTATTGAATTAAAACCGGAAGAAGAATTATTGGTGAATGTGTTGAAAGAAAAAAATGCAATCAATATTGATGATCTGTGTCTTGTTTGCAAATTACCAATGAGCAAAGTGTCTTCGATGTTGCTTACCCTTGAATTTTCAGGTATTGTAAGATCTTTACCGGGAAAAATGTATCGGTTGAATTAATATTATAGCAGCGCATTTTTATGCGCACCCTATAATTAAAATTTTTTTATTTTTTTAACGCTTTTATCAATTGCTCTTTAGCCTGCAGTAAATCCTCGTATTGTTTTAGGCGTAGATCTTTTTCGGAAATAACCTTTTCATATAATTCATATTGTTTTTCATTTAAATAGTTGTAGGAAGGAGCATTATTAAGTTGGTTTAATCCACCATTTTGATGATGATTGTTTAAAATAGCATCCGCATTTAACTCAAGTATTTTATTAAAGCTAACATTTAATACTTTCGCGACCTTTTCTAATAACTCAACGGTAATATTATTCCCTGAATTTTCGATATTGCTATATGTTTTTTGGCTTATTTCAAGCATATCAGCCATTGATTTTTGAGTATAATTTTTTAACTCACGTAGTTTTTTAATATTGTCGCCTATATTCATAAAATATATTTTTTACTAAATTAGTAATATTTATACTAAACAAGTAATAATTTTTATTTTTACTAATTCTATCTTTTCTATACTTGCATTAATGCCATAAGGCAGCAACTTAAACAATTATAAAACAATGAAAAAATTAGAAAGTTTAAACAATTCTCTTTATGAGAAATTTGAAAACAAAAGAGTTAATAATTTAGCTCTAATTACAGGTGGTAGTATCGCTACGCAGAATTCGGGCGGATCAGATACTTTTTACAATTCCGCAGAAAATAAAAAAACAAGTGCTGTTGAAATGAATGGCACAAAGGGAGACATTGTTCAGAATAGCGTAACAAACCCAGGAGGAAGCGGAAGCGGAGGCGGAGGCGCAGTTGGTGGTGGAACCGGGAATGGTTAGTCATGAATTATTTTAAAAAAATTAAAAGGCTCCAGAGATATTACTATTTTTGGAGTTCTTTTAATTTTTCAAATTTTTAAACACATAAATAATTGACCATGAAATAGCCATGTGCTGTTGCGCACAAACACCGATGAATTTTTCGTAGCATTGT
>JBBSPS010000068.1:0-17422 GCA_038258655.1 Bacteroidia bacterium | reverse complement strand
TGAAGTATATCCATTAACAAGAAACGAAAAAGATTTAGCAGGTGGTTTTTATGAATGTACATGCCCGGTATGTGGAAAAAATGTTGAGCTTCTCTCTACTCACGAGGACTCAAAAATTCAGCCTCAGTCAATCTACGCCATAACAAAGTATAACCAGGAGCAATTAGTTTTAGTGGCGGCTAAATCGTTAAATATTCCTGCAGTAGCATTCAGGTATCAAAATGTTTATGGACCCGGACAATCTTTATCAAATCCTTATACGGGAATACTGTCTATTTTTTCTACACAGATTAAAAATAATAACTCTATAAATATTTTTGAAGATGGTAAAGAAAGCAGGGATTTTGTTTATATCGATGACGTAGTGAATGCAACCATTCTTGGCTTAGAAAATGAAAACGCAAATTTTAATGTTTATAACGTTGGAACAGGCCAGCAGGTTAATGTTTTGGATATTGCAAATACATTAGTAAATATGTATAAGTCAAAAGTTCAGATAAACATAACAGGGAGTTTTAGATTGGGAGATATCAGGCACAATTATGCTGACCTGGCAAAGATTGAAAGGGATTTGAATTTTATACCGGGATATAACTTTGAAGAGGGTATTTTCAAATTTACTAAATGGGTTAACACCCAGGAGATTGAAGAAAATAAATACTCAAAGAGCATAAACGAACTTAAAGAAAGAGGGTTATTAAAATAATCGAAAAGTAAAGGAAAAATATTTCACCTTAAAGTTTTACCACGCAAATACAGAACAATAAAAAATGCTTTTGCCAGTTCTACTTATCATAGCATGAAATAGAATGAAAGAAATTGATTTAACTAATAAGAAGATTTTATATATCGGGCTCCCCTCATTTAACTATGATAAAGATTTCATTAAAAAGTTGATTGCGTTGGGGGCGACTGTGCGTTCTTATGATTTAAGAAATCTTCACCCGGATACTTTAATTTTCAAAATTCTTAAAAAAACCAAATTAAAAAATGCAGAGATACAAAAGAATCAATTTTACGAGCAATCACTGTCAAATAAAAATAACGATTATGTATTGGTAAGGCATGGTTACCAGCTTGATCCTTATTTTTTAGAAAACCTTAGAGCAACGAATCCCGATGCAAAGTTCATAAATTTTCATTGGGACTCTATAAGACCGCAATACAATTACCTGTCTATAATCAAGCACTTCGATAAAATATTTTCATTCGATGTAAAGGATTGTAGCGATCACAGTGAAATCAATTACCTACCTTTATTTTACCTGGATATTTATGAAGATTTTAAAAAAAACGGGCTACATTCCTCCAAAACAAAAAAAAGTGAGCTTATGTTCATAGGCTCCTGGAGAAATATGGAGCGATACAGTTTAATCAGGAAAACAGAAGAACTTTGCAAACAATCTGGTTTACGTTTTTATCATTATTTATTTTTTTCGCTTAAAAATCAAATGAACTCAATTAAAAGCGGTGTAGTTCCAAAACAGGCAAGAAGTAAAAAATTATCCCACGAAGAAATTTTGAAACTATTTGCAACAACCAATACTATCATCGATTTTCCGAGTTCATTTCAAACAGGCTTAACTATCCGGACTTTTGAAACCCTTGGTGCCGGGAAAAAATTAATAACCACCAATAAAAATATTATTAATGAACCCTTCTACAATTCTGAATATATAAACGTTATTGATATGGATAATTTTGCCCTGGATATTGATTTCATAAGAAATACACCAACTACCTCTATAGACAATGAAATTAAAAATTATTCAATCGGTAATTATATAAAAAAACTTTTGGAATAAAAATCTATCAATTATTAAAAGCGGAATTACAACTTCTAAAATATGCTTGACAATAAAATTCTTTTGATTACCGGGGGAACCGGTTCCTTTGGAAATGCCGTTTTAAAACGTTTTTTGAATACAGGTATTAAAGAAATACGAATCTTTAGCCGTGATGAAAAAAAGCAGGATGAAATGCGGCAGTTATACCGCAATGATAAGATTAAATACTACATCGGCGATACCCGCGATAAGAGAAGTATTGATTCAGCAATGCCTGGTGTGGATTATGTGTTCCACGCTGCAGCTCTCAAGCAAGTTCCTTCCTGCGAGTTTTTTCCAATGGAGGCTGTTCGAACCAATATTATGGGGTGTGAAAATGTATTGGATAGTGCTTTAGAATATGGTGTAAAAAATGTGATTGTTTTAAGTACCGATAAGGCCGTTTATCCAATTAATGCAATGGGA
This sequence comes from Bacteroidia bacterium, assembly GCA_038258655.1. Classification (GTDB taxonomy): domain Bacteria; phylum Bacteroidota; class Bacteroidia; order 2-12-FULL-35-15; family 2-12-FULL-35-15; genus 2-12-FULL-35-15. Next base: position 15,170 of record JBBSPS010000068.1, on the reverse strand, counting down.
ATGTCAAAAGCTTTAAGCGAAAAAGTAATGGTTGCAAAGAGCCGTAACCTAAATGGAACGGGTACAACATTTTGCGGCACCCGTTATGGAAATGTTATGGCATCAAGAGGTTCCGTTATTCCTTTATTTATTGAACAAATTAAAAAAGGCAATCCGATCACTATCACCGATCCAAACATGACCCGCTTTATGATGACCCTCGATGACGCAGTGGACCTGGTATTATACGCATTTAAAAATGGCAGACAGGGCGACCTTTTTGTACAAAAAGCTCCTGCAGCTACTATCAGCACTTTAGCCCAGGCAATCAAAGAATTATATAATGCCGGCAACGAAATAAAAATTATAGGCACACGGCACGGCGAAAAAGTATACGAGGTATTAGTAAACCGTGAGGATATGGTTAAGGCAGAAAACATGGGAGAATTTTATAGAATCCCGGCGGATACGAGAGACCTTAATTATGAAAGCTTTTTCTCCGAAGGAGTAGATATATCGCAGATAGAAGAATATCATTCTCACAATACACAGCGCCTCGACTTGGAAGGCACTAAAAAATTATTACTAAAATTAGATTCCATTCGTCAGGATTTAAAGATGTAATGAATGAAACCAACTTTGCTTCAAGGTGATTCTTTTACTGATAACCGGGGAACCCTCAGTTTTATAAATGAAAAAGTTCCTGGCAATTATCGTAGATTTTATCTTATTACTCATAAAGATACGGCTGTGGTAAGAGCCTGGCAGGGCCATATGCATGAAGAAAAAGGTTTTTACGCCCTGAATGGAAGTTTCATGATTGCAGTAGTAACTCCCGAACATTTTGAAACTCCGGGTGATAAGGAAGAACCCGAATTTTTCAAACTTTCTGGGGAAAATAATACTTTTTTACGTGTACCCGGAGGCTGTTATACTGGTATCAAAGCACTCACTTCAGGCGCAACGATATTAGTTCTTTCCGGTTTTGATTTAGCAGGCTCTAAGGCAGACGATTATCGTCAACCTGCACACAAATGGGTAAATTGGGAGGCTATAAAATAAATTTCACTATCTTTTTATAAAGTTGATTTTTAATATTCTTGTGCATGCTACGAATTGGAATTACCGGTCAGGGAGGTTTTATAGGAACACATCTCTTTAATTTCTTCAGCCTTCAGGAAAATGTTGAACGCATCAGTTTCGGGAAGAATTTTTTTGAGAATGAACAACAACTCCGTGCTTTTGTAAGACAATGTGATGTAATAGTTCATTTGGCAGCAATGAATCGCCATCATGATCCTGAAACAATTTATGAAACCAACATAAACCTGGTGCAACGCCTCATTGATGCAATGGAAGCTGAGGACGTGAGGCCACATGTTATTTTTTCGTCTTCAACACAGGAAGAGCGTGATAATATTTATGGGCGATCCAAAAAAGATGGTAGAGAACTATTTATAAAATGGGGGCAGAGGCGAAATGCAATGTTTACAGGCATTGTAATCCCAAATGTATTTGGGCCTTTTGGAAACCCTTATTATAATTCAGTAATAGCTACCTTCTCCCATCAGCTTATTCATAACGAAACACCAAAAATAGAAACGGATGGAGCACTTAAGCTTATTTATGTTGGAGAATTAATAAGCGAAATATGGAAAATCATTGACGAAAAACGAACAGAGTCTGCAATTTTTTTAAAACATACTGCAGAAGCAAAAGTTTCGGAAATTTTAGCCTTGCTCAGAAACTATCAAATTCAATATTTTGAAAATAATTCTTTGCCCGAAATCAATAACCGTTTTGAATTAAATTTATTTAACACCTTTCGTTCCTACATTGATCATTCAACACATTATCCTGTACTATTGAAAAAAAATTCCGATAACAGGGGCAGCTTCGTGGAAACGGTACGAACATTAATTGGCGGGCAATTTTCTTTTTCCACAACTCAGCCGGGGATTACGCGGGGTGATCATTTTCACACCCGCAAAATAGAACGCTTTGCTGTCATAAGCGGCAAAGCAGTAATTGACTTACGAAGAATAGGAACGAAAGAAATTTTGCATTTCGAGCTTGACGGTGAAAATCCTGCATTCGTTGATATGCCGGTTTGGTACACTCACAATATTACTAATGTAGGATCCGAAGAACTTTTGACTTTATTTTGGATAAATGAATTTTTTGATCCATCTGATCCCGACACATTTTTTGAAAAAGTATAAAAATCGACGACGATATTATGAGTCATAAAAAATTAAAAATTGTTACAATAGTTGGTACCAGGCCTGAAATTATAAGATTATCCCGAACGATGGCACGGCTTGATGAATTCGTAAACCAGGTGATCGTGCATACTGGACAAAACTATGATTATGAATTAAACGAAATCTTCTGGAAAGAATTAGAGTTACGCAAGCCTGATTATTTTTTAGAAGTTGATACATCATCACTTGGCGCGACCTTAGGCGATATCTTAAAAAAAACTGAGGAATTACTTCAAAAAGAAAAGCCCGATGGACTGCTGGTTTTGGGCGACACTAATTCATGCCTTTCAGCATACATCGCAAAACGAATGCACATTCCTGTTTTTCACATGGAAGCGGGCAACCGAAGTTTCGACTTTAATGTTCCTGAAGAGACCAACAGAAGAATAATTGATCATATTGCGGACTATAACCTTGTATACACAGAGCATGCCCGCAGGCATCTCTTAAGTGAAGGCTTACAGCACCGGCGCATTTATTTAACGGGCTCTCCTATGCGGGAAGTTTTAGATTTCTATCTTCCTAAAATCAACCAATCACAAATTCTTTCCTCATTAGGCCTTGAGAAAGAAAAATATTTTGTTGTCTCTACCCACAGGGAAGAAAATGTAGACAATCCGGGCAATCTTAAAAAAATATTAAGTGTGTTCGAAGATTTAATAAACACCTATAGTCTTCCTCTAATTGTCAGCACTCATCCAAGAACGCGTAAACGAATTGAACAATTTGCTGAAAACAATCTTAATGATAAAATACAATTTTTAAAGCCATTCGGGTTTCCTGATTATATACACCTACAGCAACATGCAATATGTACACTATCCGATAGTGGAACTATAAGTGAGGAATCTTCTATTTTAAATTTCCCTGCAATTTCCTTAAGGCAATCTATGGAGCGTCCGGAAGCACAGGATACAGGTTCCATAATACTTACCGGCTTTGAAACTGATATAATTCTTGATTCAATTTCTCTGGCCATTAAAGAAAAAACAGAGCGTAAAATAAAAAGTATTTCTACCGACTACCAAATTCAGGATACATCGTGGAGAGTAGTTAAACTAATTTTAGGAAATACAAAATTGAGCAACAAATGGTGGGGAATAAACCAATGAATTTAATTTTTGTTTCTCGCAATCAATACCCTGATGGTGGAGCTGCAGTAAACAGGCACCTGGCTTATGTTAAGGGATTAAAAGAATCAGGGCATGAAATAGAATTTATCTTATTACAAAAACAACAATGGAAAGAAAAAGAATTGTTTTTAAATGGAATAAAATTTACAAGCCTTTATGAAGATAAATTAAACAGCCCCTCAGGAATAAAAAAAATTCAATCTTTTGCAAGCGCTCTCAGTAAAGCAAAAGAAAAGATTTCCCTGGCTTCAAAAAAAAATATACCCACGGCGCTTATTTTACTTGACCCGAAAATAAGAACATTATTTCCGTTGCTAACACAAGGAAAAAAATCAGGGTTAAAATTATTTCATGAGCGCACAGAATATCCTTCCGTTGTTGCTCGTAAAACAGTCATTGGCAAGCTTGAGCTCTATATTTATTTAAGATTTATTCTGCAAAAATTTGATGGGATATACGTAATTAATAATGCTTTAAAAAAATATTTTTCTGCAATAACAAAAAATAAAGTTCCTGTAACAATTATCAATATGATCGTGGATCCTGCAAGGTTTGAATCTGTTAGGCGGGAACATGATACAACCGAAAAGGTAATAAGCTATTGTGGCAGCCTTGAAGGAGATAAGGACGGTGTGCCTATTTTAATTGAATCTTTTTCGATTATTTCACAAGAGTTTCCGCATTTAAAATTGCAACTAATCGGTTCTTTGAATAACGATGTTACCCGTCAAAAAATTAAATTTCTCATTCAAAAATGGGGGGTTGAAAATAAAGTTATTCTAACAGGTTCCGTAAAAAGAGAAGATATTCCACAACTTCTGGTCAATTCCGACATCCTGGCTTTAGCCAGGCCTGACAATAAACAGGCTGAAGGAGGATTTCCCACAAAGCTTGGTGAGTACCTGGCCACTGGCAATCCTGTTGTAGTTACTAATGTTGGAGAGATAGGGTTATTTTTAAAAGACAAAAAAAATGCCTACGTCGCCGAACCCGACAGTGCCGAAAAATTTTCAGAAAAATTACGCGAAGCATTGACTGATAGTAATAGCACTCAAATAGGTATTGAAGGAAAAAAATTAGTTTACAATGAATTCAATTATTTAACACAAGCTAAAATTCTTGAAAAAATGTTTCTTGGTGGGACGTGAAATTGCATAAAACAAGGTAATGCGGCATGAGAAATATTACGGTAAACCACAATGAAGGAAAATACTTAATGTAGCAACGACGATAAAAGAAAATGGATAGCATTAATATAAATATTGCGGGAGATTTATTTTTAGGAAGAAGAATTGAATCCATAGCGAAGAAAAATCCTGAATCTCTTGTTGACAATAAAATTTTTAATTTATTTGCAAATTCCGATCTTAACATAGTAAACCTCGAAAGTCCTTTGACCGATGCAGGAAATGATTATGAGACATTAAAAACCGGCCCACATTTAAAGTCTTCACCTGAAACAATAAAAGCTTTAAACCTGCTAGACATAAATTTAGTTACACTTGCAAACAATCATATTTATGATTATGGCAATAGAGGATTAGCAGACACATTAGAATTGTGCGAAAAGAATAATATATCTACAGTGGGTGCAGGCTTTACTCTAAGTGATGCCTCAAAAATATTTTTAAAAAAGATTGGCCCCACAACAATTGCCATTGTAAATATTGCGGAAAACGAATGGTCAAATGCAAGCGAAGCCCGTGGAGGCGCAAATCCCATGAACCTGATTGCTAACACAAGATCCATCAATGAAGCAAAAAAACTAGCGGATATAGTTATCGTAATCATTCATGGAGGCCATGAATGGTATTATCTTCCAAGCCCGCGAATGGTTGAACAGTACCGTTTTTATGCGGAACAGGGAGCCTCGGTTATTGTGGGACATCATTCGCACTATATCAGTGGCTATGAAATTTTTAACCAGGTTCCTATATTTTATGGATTAGGTAATTTTTTATTTGATTCAACGACCAAATTAGATGGATGGTATGAAGGACTATTACTTAGTCTCTGCATCAGTAACCAAAAAGAACTTAGTTGGAAATTGTTGCCACATAAACAATGTAAGGATAATTTAAAAGTAGAATTATTGGAAGCGGGAGAAAAATCACGGATTGAAAATGAACTCGAAAAATTAAATTTAATAATAGCGAACCCTGAAAAATTGAAGGAAAATTTTAATTCGTTTGTAGAAAAACAGGTGAATGCTGTTTTATCAACATTCAGCACTTCCTATTTTTTAAAGTATAAGTATTTTCGTTCCATCATAAGGAATTCAGGAATGGAACGTTTTTTTCTGCGAAAGGAACAGTTAAAATCAATCATGAATTATTCACGTTGTGAAGCCCATAGAGATATTACCTTTGAAGTTATTCTCAATTATTTGAAAAGAAAATGAAAATAGCCATTCATGATGATATTGGAAGTTTCAGCCCACGCTGGATAAATTACTGTCGCGAATTGCAAATTCCTTTTAAGATTGTGAACTGCTATGATAGTGAGATTGTCTCCCAGCTTGATGATTGCGACGGATTGATGTGGCACTGGTCCCAGGGGGATTATAAAGCAGCACTATTTGCAAGGCAGCTAACGCTTTCTTTAGAAAAAAAAGGAATTAAAGTTTTCCCCGATGTAAATACAGCTTGGCACTTCGACGATAAATTGGGCCAAAAATATTTATTTGAAGCAATTGGAGCTCCCCTTGTAAATTCTTATGTTTTTTATTCGAAGAAGGATGCAATGGAATGGTTGGATAATACCACGTTTCCAAAAGTCTTCAAGCTTCGGGGTGGCGCAAGTTCTGTAAATGTACGGCTTGCAAAAACGAAAAACGGCGCCAAAAGACTCGTAAATAAAGCTTTTGGGAAAGGTTTTTTGCATATCAATCGCGTCAGTCGTCTTGAAGATCGCCTTCGAATTTTGAAACGTGATAAAAATTTGACTGCATTACGAGGAGTTATATCCGGTGTGGCCCGCATATTTATTCCAACAGAAGTTGAGCGGTTCTCCCACAATGAAAAAGGTTATGTTTATTTCCAGGATTTCATTCCTCAAAACGAATACGATACCCGTCTCATCATTATAGGAAATCGTTGCATTGGCGTACGCCGCTATTGTAGAAAAGGCGACTTCAGGGCTTCGGGCAGCGGAATTAAAGCGTATGAACCCGAGCTCTTTGACAAGAAAGCCATTCAAATTGCATTTGAAACAGCAGAAAAGATAAAATCAAAATCTGCTGCTTTTGATTTTGTAATGGATGGGCAGGAACCAAAAATAATTGAAATAAGCTATGGATTTATAATGGGTAAATTTTATGATGATTGCCCTGGTTATTGGGACAGCAATTTAAACTGGCATGAAGCAATTGTGAACCCTCAACATTTTATTATCGAGGATTTCCTGGAAGAAATAAAACTTAAGCAAAAACACTATATAAACGCAATATAGTTTCGCAATGTAACAATTTAGTAAACTTTCTGCCGTTTTAAATATTTTACTTGAAAATTACATACATTCATATTCGTTTTGTAGAAGCTTTATGAAAGTATTTTCATCATTAATATTTTTTGATGAAGTGTTTCAATAAAAGCTTTAGATGAGAATTCTTTTTTTTATAGATAGCTTAAGGTCCGGCGGGAAAGAACGAAGGCTGGTTGAACTTATGAAGGAGCTTAAGTCAATGCCCGACATTGAATTTGAAGTCGTTGTTATGAGCAATGATATCCATTACGTGGAAGTGTTAAGCTTAAATGTAAGAGTACATTATCTCATCAGAACACGAAAAAAAGATCTATCTGCGTTTTTCGGGTTTTATAAGATTTGTAAAAATTACAGTCCCGTTATTGTTCATTGCTGGGATAGTATGACGGCTATATATGCGGTTCCTTCATGCAAATTATTGAATATAAAGCTTGTTAACGGTATGATCACCAATGCGCCTCAGAAACAAAATATTTTCGATAAATACTGGTTGCGTGCTAAATTAACCTTTCCCTTTTCTACTATTATTATCGCCAATTCAAAAGCCGGCTTAACAGCTTATAAAGTTCCTAAAAAGAAAAGCTTTTTTATTCATAACGGTTTCAATTTTGAAAGAACAAATAATATTATTACAATAACCGCTATAAGAAAAGAATTAAATGTCACCACAAAATATGTCATAGGTATGGTTGCTTCTTTTTCGCAACTTAAAGATTACGAAACATATTTCAAGGCTGCTCAAATATTATTAAAAAAGAGAAACGATATTACTTTTTTGGCTATAGGCAGTGATACTGATTCTGACGCAAGCAGAAATCTCATTAACAATAAATATATTGACCATTTTAAGCTACTTGGAACGAAATCAAATATTGAATCATTAATAAACGCGATGGACATCTGTATCCTAACTACTTTTACTGAGGGTATATCAAACTCAATTCTTGAGTATATGGCCTTAGGAAAGCCGGTTATAGCCACCTCCGGCGGAGGAACTGACGAAATTGTTGTGCATGAAAAAACCGGTTTTTTAATAAGCACGCAAAACCGAAATGAACTTGCCGAAAAAATGGAATTTCTATTAAATAATTCAGACTTATGCCTCAAAATGGGGCAGGCTGGGCAGCAAAGAATAAATCAAATGTTTTCGATTACTGGCATGACAAGTAATTATGTTTCGCTTTATAAAAAGATCACCATGACCGCATCAGCTTGATTTCGACAGTGCTGGTATTTATTGAACACACAGAAAAAAATGATAAATGGGTGGAAAAAATAATATTAAAATTTATTGCTTGCTGGTGTCCCATTCAGCAAAGAGAAGTCGCCGTGGCCCGTGTTCCCACCGCCCACAGCTATATTATATAAATTATTAAAAAGGAAAAAATTGAATATTTTAGTAACGGGAGCTGCCGGGTTCATTGGGTCGCATGTATGTGATCATTTGGTCGAACATGGTCATAACATAATTGGAATTGATAATTTTGATTCTTTTTATTCTATTAAAATAAAGCAATTAAATATTGCTGAGCTTTTAAACAATAAAAAGTTTCAATTTCATGAAGCTGATATACGTGACACCAAATCTTTAGACAAAATTTTTCTTTCCGGTAATATAAACCTTGTTGTTCACCTTGCTGCCAAAGCCGGTGTGAGGCCTTCCATAGATTCTATTTCAGAGTATTATGATGTAAATGTAAATGGCTCAGTTTCATTATTACAATGTATGAAACACCATCAGGTAACAAAAATGTTGTTTGCTTCTTCTTCTTCAGTATATGGCAATAATTCAAACGTTCCATTTCGCGAAACCGATCACGTAGATAATCCTATATCGCCGTATGCATCTACAAAAAAGAGTGGTGAACTGTTATGTCACGTTTATAGTCATTTATATGGATTCGATATAACTTGTTTAAGATTTTTTACCGTATTTGGCCCGCGACAACGACCAGATTTGGCAATTCATAAATTTACTAAACTGATGGATGAAGGCAGGCCAATTCCTTTTTATGGGGATGGTACATCGTCAAGAGATTATACATATATAGATGACATTGTGCACGGAATTGCTTGCGCAATAAAACATTTGAATGGTTATCGCGTATATAATTTAGGTGAGTCAAGAGTCATCAACCTGAAAAAGCTTGTTGAAACGATCGAAACTTTGTTAGGGAAAAAGGCAATATTGAATCAATTGCCTTTTCAGGAAGGCGATGTTAAAATTACTTATGCTGATATCAGCAAAGCAAGCGAAGAAATAGGTTATGAACCTAAATATGATATTGAAACAGGAGTAAGAAAATTTATCGAATGGTATAACAGCAACAAACCTATTTTTGTATGAAAAGATTTTTTGCCCGACGTTCCGGGATGGTATTCTCAACAGGAATCGCACAAAACAAAATCTAAATTCACTCTGTTAATAGTATCCAATTTATATTTTAAGTAAGCATTATGTGTGGCATTTCAGGTTTTTTACATTTGGATAAAGACAGGGAGGCAAGCTATAGCAGGATAAAAAAAATGAATGACGTAATCTCTCACCGCGGCCCCGACGGCGAGGGCTTTTTTCTTAATAAAAATATCGCGTTAGGACATAGAAGGCTTGCCATCATTGATCTTGAAACAGGCGAGCAGCCGATGTACAGCGCAGACCGGAATATCGTTTTGATATTTAATGGAGAAATCTATAATTATATCGAATTAAGAGAAGAACTTACCCGCCTGGGAAATAAATTTACAACCACCTCGGATACGGAAGTAATTATAAATGCGTACCGAACATGGGGAATAGATTGTCAAAATCACTTCAATGGAATGTGGGCTTTTGCTCTGTGGGATGAATCTCTCGAGAGACTATTCGTTTCAAGAGATCGTATTGGAGAAAAGCCATTATATTATTCAAACTTTGACAACACTTTCATTTTTGGTTCGGAAATAAAAGCAGTTATTGCTTATGGTGTGCCCCGGCAGCCAAAATTATCTATGACTGAACTTTACTTAACCTTAAGTTTTGTACCTGCGCCAAATACATTTTTTGAAAATATTTATCAGCTCCTGCCCGGCAAATATTTTTTGGTAGACAGATATGGTACTAAAGAAGAAACATATTGGGATCTTCCCGATATTTCAGAAAAAGACCTGATAAAAGATAAAAAGTTTGTTGAAAAAGAATTTGCAAAACTTTTTGATGATTCGGTAAACATCAGGATGCGCAGTGATGTAAAATTTGGTGCATTTTTAAGCGGAGGTTTAGATTCATCCTGTATAGTCAGCGCCATGGCCAAACACGCACAAAAGCCTATTGAAACGTTTACAATCGGTTTCAAAAATAAACAATTTGACGAACGTAATCTTGCAAGATTGGTTGCTGAAAAATATCACACCAATCATCACGAGGGTATAGTTACGTCTGAACATTTTGATGAAGCTTTGAATAAAATTTTGCTTCACTTTGATGAACCATTTGGTGACGCATCTGCAATCCCCACCGGCGAAATTTCGCAATTTGCAGCTCAGCAAGTGAAAATGGTTTTGACTGGCGATGGCGGAGACGAGGTTTTATCAGGTTATACAATTTACCAGGGAGAGAAATTTGCGAAGCAGTATCAAATGCTTCCTTATACAATAAGGCGGTTAATTCCTTTGCTTGCAAAAAAATCAGCAATTCCCTTTAGAGGTAATATAAGATATAAGCTTAATCGTATTTCGAATGTGTTAGAGTCAAGTAATTTACCCTTTGAAAAGCGTTTGCAGTATAAATTATCGTATACTTCACTTGAAAAGTTAGCAAAAATAATCCCGTCTCAGTCAAATTCAATGTCCTTCGCTGATTTTTACGAGGAGGCAATGAAACCGTGTAGATTTAATGATCCTTTTTACAAACTTATGTATTTTCAGCATAGGGTAACTTTGCCCGGAGATATGCTAAAAAAGGTAGACCGGATGAGCATGGCCCATTCCATTGAAACAAGAATTCCCTTTTTAGATTATCGGATCATTGAGTTATTATTTCGTGTTCATAAAGATATAAAAACCAAAAGCTACATTAATAAGATTATTTTAAGAAATGCCGTTGCTAACCATTCCCTCCCTAAAGAATTATTAACAGCTTCGAAAAAAGGTTTTGTTGTTCCCTTAAGAGATTGGTTTAAAGAAACAGATTTAAGCATTAAAGTCAAAGATATTCTCTTACATAATAATGATAGCTCCGCTTTTATTCCAAATGAAGTTGAAAAATTAATAAATGAAAATAAAGATGCAAAATCGGATGTGGGAAACTTTATATGGATGCTTATAGTATTAAAAAAATGGTTAGACATAAAAAAATAATCTCCGGAAATCCTCTCATAAAACATTTCAAAAAACCCCACCGAAATTTTGAAAATAATTATTGTAAATTATCGCTACTTTATTTCCGGAGGCCCTGAAAGGTATTTATTTAACGTTAAAGATCTATTAGAAAAGAATGGCCATGAAGTAATTCCATTTAGTATCAAAAATAAATGGAACAAACCATCACAATATGAAAAGTATTTTCTAAACCCGATCGGTGAAGATGAAGTATATTTTAGAGAGTATAAGAAGAAAAATGTAAAAACCTCGCTTAAGGTCATCTCAAGAATGTTTTATTCCTTTGAGGCTAAAAAAAAACTGACTGATTTAATCGAAGCTGTTAATCCCGACCTGATCTATGTTTTGCATTATCAAAACAAGATCTCATCAAGTATTTTCGATGCAGCAAAAAAAAATAAAATTCCTGTAATTCATCGTATTTCAGATTTTGGACAAATATGCTCTAATGCGCTTTTTTTCAGGCCCATCCAAAAAGATATTTGCGAACGTTGCTTAACGGGCTCTAAATTCAATGCTATCCGGTATAAATGTGTGCACAATTCTTACTTATTTACTTCGATAAAAGCGGCCTCATTGAAGTTTCAGGAAATAACAGGCTTAACAAAAAAGGTACAGGCATTTGTTGTACCTTCGAAATTTACACTTGAAAAACTGAGCACCTTTGGCTTTCCACAGAAAAAATTAATACATATTCCCTCATTTTTTAATTTTCAATCCATTTCAAAAGGCTTACAAATTTCTTATGAACCGTTCGCATTGTATATTGGACGCATCGAACCGGAAAAGGGATTATTTACGCTGATTAAATCTTTTGAAAATACTGAATACAACTTAAAAATTATTGGGTTTTCCAATTCAGGTTTTGATGAAGAAATGAAAGTGTATCTCAAAGATAAAAAACATCAAATAGAATTCCTGGGAAAGAAGGAATTTGATGAGATTCAAATTTACATAAGCAAATGTTCCTTTACAATTGTTCCTTCTGAATGGTATGACAATTTTCCAAATACGATATTAGAAAGTTTTGCGTTAAAAAAGTGCGTTATAGCTACCAATATAGGCAGTTTAAAAGAACTGGTAATTAATAATGAAACGGGGTTGCTATTTAAAATTAAGGACACTTCTGATTTAAAAAATAAAATAGACTGTTTGTTTAGTAATAAATCCAAATGTGAAAATTTTGGACAAAACGCATTCGATATGCTGAACAAGGAATATTCAGCAAAGGAGCATTATAGAAAACTTTTAAGTTTGTTTGAAAACGTAATTAAAGATTATCGAAAATAAAAAACAACTTAAAACTTATGTCGACATTATTTGGATTATTAAATTAAGTTATTAAGAAGCAATGCGAGGTTAAAAAAATAATGCGGGTATTAATAACCAGTAAATGGTTTAATGGCCTATATTTACTGGAAATATTACAGGTTATGAATTGGCCTTCAATGAAGTTGGATAATTTCTTTTATTTAAAAAAAATTCCGGAGTCGACTTTTAAGAAATTAAATGCTTCCTACCTTTTTTTTATGATGAAGACATACAAGTCTCGCTTAAATCTATATAAAAACCAGATTCTTTAGAGTTAACTGATTATATATTCTTTCTCATGAGTAATCACTATTCCATCCGGTTAAACGTTATATACATTTTTAATTTACCGGCATTCAATTTGCATTTAAATTCCAATTATTCTTTTAAATCGCCAAATTAGAAAATGGCTTTACCGTTGACAAACGAAAAAATACAAAATCTTTTTGTGGTGGATTGGAAAACTAGTTCACCACAGCAAATTGATGGTTTATTAGCCAAGGCAAATCTTCCGGATTACAAATGGTCTTTCTATAATTGCCATTCAAAAAATTATGCAGGAAACAGAGTAGTGAACAGGTATATCTCCTATGTTTTTGCAGTATTGTACATTTTAAAAAATAAAAGGAAATATGACAATATTGTCATCTGGCAACAAATGATTGGCTTTATGTTATGTTTGCTCCCAAGATTTTCCTCAAAGCCCAAAATCATAATCTCTACATTGTTATATTCGCCAAGCCGGGTGAAAGCTGGTTCTTTCAGATTTTTCTTATTAAAAAATGCACTTAAAAAAGCAGATGCCCTTTTATACTTTTCGGATGATATGGCACACGACGTAAGAAATACCTATCCTATTCATGCTAAAAAAGTATTTTCTACTTATTTGCCAATTTCCACTAATGTAAAAGAAGCGAACCTTATTGACAACCTGAATCCTGCAAATAAAAAGGAGAATTCAGTTTTTTCAGGTGGCCTTAGCGATAGGGATTTCGATACGGTGCTCAGGGCATTTATGAATACTAATATTCCGGTGACTATTGTATGCTCAAAAACCCACGTTTTTAGGAATCCTGAATTCATCACAGATAATTTTACCATTCAAAGGGATGTTTCAACAAAAGAATATTATTCACTTATTCTATCTTCGACCTTTGCGGTGGTGCCTCTTAAAAATGAATACTCATCATGTGGTCAAATACTTTTTGCTTTTTGTATGAAAAACGGTATCCCTATTATTGCTACAGATTGTTACGGAACACGAGATTATATAAGCAACAACGATAACGGCATCCTTGTTCCCGTGAAAGACGACAGGGCTATTTTTAATGCTTATCAAAAATTGGTGGGCGATATTGCTTTTAGGGAGAAGATGGTGGCAAGGTCAAAAGATTTTGCTGCAAAAATGACTTTTGATAATTACTTGTATAAACTCGATACTATTATTCAACAAATCCAACAAGATGATGTTTAGTACAAATGGTAAAGAGTTCCCAAATTTCGTTACAGGTGATTATAAAAATAAACTTATGGAAGTCGTTTGTCCCATTTGCTCAAAGGAAATGATATTCTTCACTAAGAATAGAGATATGCAACAAGATGATGGTAATGAAAGACTATATTCGATATTTGAATGCGAAAGCTGTACTACTTTATTTCAATACCCTTTTTGGAAGCCCGATGAAACAGCAGGTTTCTATAGACACACCTACTATGCACATAGCGATAATTTGAAAATACCAACATCTCTTAGAATATTGAATTTTTATCTAAAAGACAATTTTCTCAGTAAAATGTTTTCTACTTTCCTACGAGTCAGGCTATTTCCATATTATCCAGCCATTCTAAAATCTAAAAACGTATTGGACATTGGTTGTGGTAAAGGTTTGTTTCTAGACGTGATGAAAAAATATAATAAAAAAACCTTTGGGCTTGAACCAAGCGATCAGGCTAAAGTTATTGCAAGTAAGAATGGACACAAGATGATCGATAGGGCTTTTTTTTATTCTAATCAAAAAGAATTAAAATTTGATTTAATTACTATGTTCCAGGTCGCGGAACATTTGTCAGTGCAAGAGATAGTTGAAGAAGATATATTTTCGAAAATATATGATTTACTTGAACCGGGAGGGCAGTTAGTAATTGAAACACCCACCTACCAGTGTGATTACGCAAAAAAAAATAAATCTAATTGGCGGGGCCTGGAGTTGCCAAGACATTTGGTTATTTTTTCTCCTAAAAGTATTTCAAAAATGTTGACCGATAAAGGCTTTATGGTTAATGTGCACACCAGAGTGTCGCCTTTTGACGTTAAAGAAACATTAAGGTTGAAATATAAGGATAATAGCATTAAAAATGTTCTTTTAAAATTTTGGGAGTTTGGCAGAATTGCCTTATTCCATGTAGAGAATAGCAGCTTGCTAACAGTAGTGGGCACAAAAAAGTAATAGAAAGATGTATCGGTATGAAAACCAAAAATAAAAATAGGTTTTTGATTTTTTTGATCATATCGCGGTTACCGGGGCTATACTTTTCTAATGTTTAAATCAGAATCTTAATCATATAGTAATCTAAAAAATGAAAAAAAAGATTTATCTCGCAGGATCGGGCGGCATGTTAGGTGAAGCATTCTATCATCAATTTA
>JBBSPS010000067.1:0-17584 GCA_038258655.1 Bacteroidia bacterium | reverse complement strand
CTCAAAAGCTGACTAATGAAGGGATAAAAAAAACGTGTGGATTTGAATATGTTTTTTCAGAATTAAATTGGACTGTTTAATAAATATAATTGGTATAAACTACACTTATTCAATAAAAAAATCCCGTTCCACCATTTTGCGAAACGAGATTTTTTTAAAATTTTATTTCTTACTTCACAATATTCACATGTCCGATGTAATTATGGACAGCGTGGTTATCCAATTCTTTTACATGTACTTTCCAAACATAGGTATCAATTTGCGCTATATCCACTCCATCATTTGCTCTTCCATCCCAAGCTTCGCCCCACGTACGTGTATGCCAAATTAGATTACCCCAACGATCAAATATCCATAGATCATAATCCGAGATATCAATACCGGTGCCTTTAGGAGAAAAATAATCATTCGTACCATCACCATTAGGAGTAAACGTATTTGGAATAAAGAAAGTATATTCCCCTTTGATGTATACATCTATCCAGGTAGAATCAACACAACCAAACTTACTGGTGATAAAAAGCTTCACAATATAATGTCCGGCTGAATCCGGATAGGTGAACGAAGGATTCTGTTTAGTAGAAATAGTTGGTTTTTTATCACCTAAGTTCCATTTCCAAGTAACGGCACCCGTTGAATTATCAGTAAAAGAAATAGTAGGATCAAGAACACTGGCCGGATTTGGGCTGGCGCCAATGCTTGCTACAGGATTGGGATGTACTGTAACACTAGTAGTAGTAGCGGAAGAACAACCATTGGCATCCGTACCGGTAATAGTATAAACAGTAGTAGTATTAGGACGAGCAATAACCGAAGTACCTGTGTTAGAACTTAATCCGCTTGCAGGACTCCATATATAGGTAAGCGCTCCGCTGGCTGTAAGTGTGGTAGTATCACCCGGACAAATACTTGAAGGAGGAACTGAAATTACCGGCAGGGGATTAACTGTCACCACCACCATTGTAGCCCCTGTACAACCATTTCCATCAGTGCCAATTACCGTATAAGTAGTAGTGCTAGGAGGATTAGCAATAACCGGATTCCCTGTACCGGCACTTAAACCTGTAGTAGGTGCCCAAGTATAAGTAGTTGCACCAACGGCAGTTAAAGTGGTACCAGTACCAAAACAGATAGTAGCATTAGGAACAGCTATTACAGGAATAGGATTTACTGTAACAGTAGCCGTTGTTGATCCGGTGCAGCCATTGGCATCCGTACCTATAAGTGTATAAATAGTTGTAATAGCCGGGCTTACAGTAACCCAAGGTCCTGTTAAAGCCCCGGGATTCCATGCAAAACTGATTACACCTGTACCCCCAGAACCTGTTGCATTAATTGTAGCAGAAGTTAATGCACACATACGTGCACTGGTAGAAGTTACTACCACTTGAGTAGGTTGAGTAATAATAACGCTTGCCAATGACGAACAACCATTCA
Source organism: Bacteroidia bacterium (assembly GCA_038258655.1). GTDB lineage: Bacteria > Bacteroidota > Bacteroidia > 2-12-FULL-35-15 > 2-12-FULL-35-15 > 2-12-FULL-35-15. The sequence goes on along the minus strand of JBBSPS010000067.1, from coordinate 16,147 downwards.
CATCTGTAACAATAACAGTATAAGTACCTGCAGTTAAATTAGTAGCAATAGCTGCATTCTGCCCATCGTTCCACAAATAGGTGAATGGTTGTGTCCCTCCTGTTTGCGTGGCAGTAGCGCTTCCATCATTCCCTCCAAAACAAGTTACATCTGTTTTAGTAGCACTTGCAGTAACACCGCCCGCATTAGGAACAAAAGCGGCAATGGTAGTTGTACAACCATTGACATCAGTAATAGTAACAATATAATTACCTGTAGGAATATTACTGGCAGTTTGCGTATTTTGAGAAGGGGTTGTATTCCATGAATAGATGTAACCCGGAGTACCTCCTGACACAGTAGCCACAGTTGCAGAGCCATCCGATTTATTACAATTGGCAGTAATTACAGTAGTAGTACCTATAATAGGTGTAGGGTTAATGATTACAGTAGATGTTACAGCGGTACAACCAAATAAGTCAGTAACCGTAACCGAGTAAGTACCTGCAGAACCAGTTATACTAGGAGAAGTACCTGCAATTGGTGCCCATTGATAGGTATATATCCCGTCACCACCACCGGGTATTACAACGGCTTGTCCATCAGTACCATTGAAACATTTTGGAGGAAATCCAGCAATGTTAAGTGTTATAGGTGGGTCAACAGTGATCACAGCAGTGGCAGTAGCGGTAGTAATGGGAACACTATTATCGCTAACAGTTAGGGTATAAGTTGTAGTTACAGCGGGGCAAAGATTTTGACTTGATGTAGTAGCGCCATTGCTCCAGGAATAAATATATGGTGGAATGCCGCTGGTAGCAGTTGCACTGACAGTCCCACAAATACCACTACAAACCTTTGATCCTATAGCGCTTACACCTACACCACAAGCAGGGGTAACAGTAACAACAACAGTGGTAGTTCCTGTACAACCATTAACATCAGTACCTGTTATTGAATAAGTAGTGGTAACAGTTGGGCTTGCAGTAACAGAAGTACCAGTACCTGCGCTTAATGTAGCAGCAGGAGTCCATGTATAAGTAGTTGCGCCACTTGCTGTTAAAGTAGTAGAGTTTCCCGAACAAATTGTTGCAGGTGGAACAGTGATTATAGGGTTTGGATTAACAATTACATTCACAGTAGCGGAACCGGTACATCCTAATGAAGATACAATTACAGTGTAAACACCATTCTTAGCAACTGTAGATGGAGTGATAGTAGGGTTTTGTAAAGCGGAAGTAAATCCACCCGGTCCTGTCCAACTCCATGTAGTTCCACCGGTGGATGTTAAATCAAGTGCAGAGCCAGCGCAAGGCGTATTTGTAGAGGCCGTTGCAACAGGCTTCGGATTCACAGTTACGGTAGAAAGCGCGGTAGCAGTTAAACCTGCATTATCAGTAACAGTAACAGTATAATTAGTTGTAACTGTAGGACATACACTATGAGGGCCTGCACCTGCAGGTATCCCGCCGGTCCATGCGTAAGTAAATGGCGGAGTTCCGGAAGATCCTGTGGCTGAGATGTTTCCGCATGTTCCATTACATATAGTAACTGAAGTAGCTGTTGCATTCATAACACAAGGACCAACAGTTATTGTAACAGATTTTGAAAGTGAACAGCCAAGTGGGCTGGTAACAATTACTTTGTATACTGTAGTTACAGCAGGAAGTGTTACAGTAGGATTTTGCAGTGTGGAGGTGAATCCTGCTGGGCTGGAGCTCCATGAATAAGTAGCAGTAGCATCACTTGATGAAGCAGTTAATTTTTTAGTTCCTACCGCACCACCGCATATAGTTGTATCTCCAATAGCAATAGCTGTGATAAGTTTTACTGTGTCAGTAACATAGGAAGTACAACTTGTTCCAACAATGGATTTGAATTCCACGGTATAAATAGCTCCATCCACAATAGGGCTGACAATTTTGGTTTGTCCTGTACCTGCTGTGGCTCCGGCACTTGTTCCAATATGCCATATATAATTCGAAAAGCCGGCAGGAGCTGTTAAAGTAATTGAACCGGTAGTAGTGCAAACTTTTGTCCCCAAAATTTCTTTGGGTTTACAATAGGTATCTACGTATGCATAACCAAAATGGCCACCTTGTGTACAATCAGAAGTAGTAAATCGGATAGTAAGGTTTTGTCCGATATAAGGTGTAAGATCCGTTCCTACAGCTGTCCAGTTTTTATACCAGACATCATTACTGCCGCAGGCAGGAGCTGTGGCATTTATAAAGCCATCGGCAGTAGCATTGTCACTGGTAATGGAATAAACTCCACCACACGTAATGATGGTAGAGTTTTTGTCTTTCATAGTGATCTCAAACTTTGGTTCATTGGCAGCAATATGTCCCGGATCTTGCATCACTACTGCATATAAATAAGTAAACAGGACATTGTTATTAGTTACCAAAAATGTTTGTTCCAGCGCTTCGGACTGGTATCCACATTCATCATTACCAATACGAACAGAACTAGTCCTGCAACCAGGAGCAACCACTGTTACAACATTATCTGTATTAGGGTCGGTACCAGCTCCGGTAGTACGCGTTTGTCGTGCTCCTACGCCTGCCGCAGGATTACTTCCGCATGTTCCTAAAGATCCATTAACAGAAGCCGCGCCAGGAATAAGCCCTACAATTGTCGGAGTTTGTGTGTTAACATCAGTATAGCCCTTCCATAAACTTAAATTTCCATTTTCAAAACCAAGGTTGGTACCGCATTCTATTCCTTGAGGAGTATTTGGTGGCGGCGGCGGAGGTATGGGACATTGGGAAACTTTAAAATCAAAGTCCATACACTCATTTGGAGGGGAGGAGAAAAGGCTTTGACCACCTGAAATAACAAAATAATAAGTTTTGCCGGCTACTAAAGATACGTTACCAATGGTTAAGTTGGTTGCTGTTAAATCTCCGGTTTTAACCCCCACACAGTTAGCACCTGCAGCAGAAGGGCATTTATCAAGGATAGCCATACCTGAGTTCCAGGGAGTAGTTCCACCAAAAGTAGCTTTTGCATTTATACAGATATTAGCGGCAGGTGTATATTTAAATACATAATCTTCACCATCAAAAAAAGTAGGGTCTAAACATGCTGGGGTCCCGCTATAGGTTGCTCCTTTACCACAATTTGTTAGCCCTGGAGCACTGTATGGTAAGGAAGCTATGTTAGTGGCAGTTGCGCAGGTTCCTTGTGCTTCACCATTCTGCATATTAACAGAAAATAAAACAATAAATAGAATCAAGCTTTTGCGAGAAAATAAGAATAATTTTTTTTTCATGATAAAATAAGTTAGGGATGTTTTTTAATGATTCGTTATTTATTGCTCGTATTTAATGACGTAACTTGCTTTATCTATATCAAATCCTAGTTTTGTAATTATCTTTTGCAGTATTGCCTGAGAATTAAATGCCTCATGAACTACTACTTTGGTATGACTTGTTTTAAAATCGGTGGTAGAGGAAAAAATCTGGGGAAAACTCGTCATAATGCTATCTACCCATGCAGCTTGCTTTTCAGTTTTAAGTCCGATAATGTTAAAATCGTGCGTGAATCGCATTGCTTGCACTGCATTATCTTGAGAAAAAGCTTTTGTAGTTAAAGTGGAAATAAAAATAACTACACCGAAAAATACAACCCATTTTTTCATCGTTCAGAATTTTTTTTGTTTATATTTAAATTGACCTTAGCATTTAAATTTTTCAATCGATATCATCAAACCAAGTATTAAAAAATCGAAACCAGTTAACAACTCAAATTTCCAAAAAAATAAAATTACATTGAAAACACACCATTCTTTTAGGTCAAATTGTAGGTTTCTAAAGCCACCTTCATTTAATACTTTAAAATTTTTCGGATATGATTATAACAAGGACAATAAAAAAGAGGATTAAGTTGCATTTAAGCAAAGGAAAAAAACAGCAATTATTTTTTATTGTTGGAAATCGATTTTTTGAAATTACGGAAGAGGCCTGTTAGTGGTAGAAAACGAAAAATAAAAGGGTAATTATAAAACCCCAAATTCAAATCCTTTTGATTTAGAATACTCTATAAAACGAGGTAAAGCATATTCAATATTTTTCTGTGCTTTATAACTATCATGAAATATAATAATAGAACCATTTCTAGTGGCACGCGTTACATTATTTAAACATTTTTCAGGAGAAGTGGTTTTATGATAATCGCCACTTAACACATCCCACATAATTATGGAATATTGAGGTGCGAGGTTTGAGATTTGAGATTTTTTTGCACGGCCATAAGGCGGGCGAAATAAATACCTCTCTCCAACCCTCTCAGAAGAAGAGGAGGCAAGTAGCGATTTTTTTATAACCTGGTTACATAATTCAATGTCACAGATGTATTTATTTGTATTAGTATTCCATCCATTCAAATGATGATAAGTGTGATTTCCTACGCTGTGTTTTTCATCTAGAATTCGTTGAAATAAATCCGGATGTTTTACAATATTTTCTCCTACACAAAAAAATGTCGCTTGAATAGAATGCTGTTTCAAAATATCTAATACCCAAGAGGTAAGTCCCGGTACAGGGCCATCATCAAATGTAAGATAGATTTTTTTTTGTATGGGATTCATTCTCCAAATAACTTTCGGATAAAGTTTTCTAAGGAAATATGGAGGGCGGACTAAATACATTTCAAAAAATAGCAGTTTCTTTTTCTACCCAATCACCATATTTTTTTATAAGTTCTATAAGTGCATCTACAGCATGTTCCGAACTAATATTCCGTTCAACAACTTCCTTGCCTTTGTACAAAGTGATTTTCCCAATACCGGTTCCCACATAACCATAATCGGCATCAGCCATTTCGCCGGGCCCATTTACAATACACCCCATAATACCGATTTTTATTCCTTTTAAATGATCGGTACGTTCACGAATTTTCGCGGTTGTTTCCTGTAAATCAAATAATGTTCTACCGCAGGAGGGGCAAGAAATATATTCTGTTTTTGAGATACGTGTTCTCGTTGCTTGTAGGATTCCGAATGCTGTTGAATTTATTGCTCTCCGCCCTAAAGGGTTCTTTTGTTTGCCGGCATTGATATTGTTTTCTTTTTCTTCTTCTCCTTCTTCTGTATCTCCCCCTTTGGGGTAGTGGCATTTTAGCCATATGCCATCACCAAAACCATCTAAAAATAATGCTCCACTATCCGTAGAAGCATGCAATTGAAATTGTTCTTCCGATAAGTTAGTGTAATTTCTTTTTATGATAACAGGAACCTCACCCCAGCCCTCTCTCCTTCGACTAAAGCTCAGGGTAAATTGGGAGAGGGTGTTTGAAAGTTCAATAAACATTCTGCGTTGTTCTGCCATTCCATGTTCATTGGAAGTTTCAAAAACAAATACAAGCTTGTCATTAATAGATTCTGAAACAAGTTCAGAATGACCTAATAAATCATCAATCGTAACTGAAACAAAATTTAATTCAGTTGATTTTTTATCTGTAGAAAAATATTCTTTTAAAGAAAATAATGGATAACATCTTGTTTTATTTTCAAGGCTTTTCCATGTAATGGAATTATAGATCAATCCTAATGTTCCAGGGATCTCAAAATTTATTTTATTATCCCCAACAAAAATATAATCACAGGCTTGGTCAGTTAAGTTCCATTTGTCCAATGGAACAGAATAGTTATACCCCACAGCAAAAAATGTAGCAGGAGTGATTGTTTGTTTTTCACTGAAATCAGCAATTACACGAGGAACATTATGTCCGCCAATATTTAAAACTTCATTTGTTTTTCTTCGTTCATATTCATAAGGGGAATAGGGCAACTCCGAAATCGAACTTCCCAAATTCGCAATGGGAAGATGTTTTGTGCGTTGAGCATATCTTTCCACCAATTTTTTTGCAACCGGAATTTCAAATTCAGGTTCTTCTGTTAATGAAACACGAATAGTATCACCAATTCCATCTTCCAATAATGTACCAATACCAACCGCTGATTTAATACGTCCATCTTCACCTTCGCCTGCTTCCGTTACTCCTATATGCAAGGGGTAATTCATTTTTGCTTCCTTCATTTTTTGTATCAGCAAACGATATGCTTGTACCATTACTTGCGTATTGCTCGCTTTCATAGAAAGTACAATGTTGTAATAATTATTATCTTCGCAGATACGTAAAAATTCCAACGCGCTTTCCACCATTCCCAGTGGAGTATCTCCATAACGCCCTAAAATACGGTCGCTCAGGGAGCCATGATTGGTGCCGATGCGCATGGCGGTACCGTATTCTTTACAAATTTTTACGAGTGGAGTAAAGCGTTTTCGGATACGTTCCAACTCTGCTTCATAAGCAAGATCAGTATAATCAAGCGACTCAAATTTTTTTTTGTCGGCATAATTTCCCGGGTTTACACGTACTTTTTCTACAACACGTGCCGCATATTCAGCAGCATTGGGTGTAAAATGTATATCAGCTATCAAAGGCGTAGTGTAACCACGTGCATGAAGTTCTTTTTTTATATTCTCTAAATTTTTTGCTTCATTTAAACTCGGTGCTGTGATTCGTACATATTCGCAACCTGCTTCTATCATGCGAATACTTTGCTCAACAGTGGCTTTGGTATCCATTGTATCGGTAGTGGTCATTGATTGTACACGGATAGGATGGTTGCCGCCTAAAGGCACATCACCAATCGTTACAACACGGGTTTTGTACCTTGAATATTGTGTTAAGCTATTGCAATAAAGCAGGTCCATTGTGTTTATTTGTAGGTAAAAACATCCCCTTAACCACTTCTGAAAAAGATGGGGGACGGGATACAAAATTAGTATTTTTTGTCAGTAATGTTATTATGATTAATTTCGGGAACTAGTATTGATAGTTATTAGTTGATAGGGTGACTAAGCATCCATGTTAACTATCAACCAACAACTGACAACCAACAAGCAATATATGTGGGCATCAATAGCACGATTTATACTTCGAAATAGAATAACAATAATTATTGTACTGGGCTGCGTTACAACCTTTATGGGTTATTACGCTAATACAGTTGAGATCAGTTATGAAGCGCCCAAATTATTGCCTGATCATGATACCACTGCTATAGAATATAAGGAATTTAAAAAACGTTTCGGGCAGGATGGAAGTGTTATGGCGATCGGTATTGATGATCACGATCTGTATAAATTAGAAAAATTTAATCAGTGGTATGACCTCGGAAATGCGATAAAAGAAGTAGCGGGTGTAAAAGATGTTGTATCTGTTACACGGCTTCATGATCTTCATAGGAATGATAGCTTAAACAAATTTGATGACCTACCCATTATTTCTCAACGGCCAAAAACACAAGCTGAGGTTGACAGTATCCGAAAAATAATTCATAACCTGCCATTTTACAGTGGTATCATTTATAATGATTCGGCTCATACCACGTTGATGGCAATTACGTTTGACAATAAACAGCTGAACACAAAAAATCGTTTGGTAATTGTTGATTCTATCAAATCACAGGTAGATAAATTTGTCGCTAAAAATAATGCCATAGTTCATTATTCGGGTTTACCATACATCCGTACAGCGGTTGCACGCAAAATTCAGAATGAGATGTTGCTCTTCTCAGCGCTTGCAATTATTGTAACCGCTATTATTTTATTTGTATTTTTTAAATCCGTTTTACCTGTTGTATTTTCATTAATAGTAGTAGTAGTTGGCGTAATTTGGTCTTTTGGTTTATTGTGGTTATTTGGTTACCAGATATCGGCTTTAATAGCATTGATTCCTCCTTTGCTTATTGTGATTGGTGTTCCCAATTGCATTATGCTGCTTAATAAATATCATACGGAATATAAGTTGCATCAAAATAAGACCATGGCACTATCCCGATCTATTGAAAAAGTAGGGATCTCTTTATTTTTGGCCAATGTAACCACGTCAATAGGCTTTGCTGTATTTTGTTCTACAGACAGTAAATTACTTTTTGAATTCGGATTGATATCATCCCTCAGTGTAATGTGCACGTATGCAATCTCGATGATGCTGGTTCCAATTGTATTCAGCTTTTTACCTCCTCCAACTCTAAGGCATACAAAACATTTACAGTCCAAATTAATTACAAAAATTTTGGAAAAAGTGGATTTTATTGTGCATCATTATCGTAAGGTAATATATGCTACAGTAATTGTAATTGTAGTTATTTCACTTTATGGTGTAACAAAAATTTTGCCTTTGGGTTACGTGGTGGACGATCTTCCAAAAAAAGATCCTGTATTGATGGACCTGAAATATTTTGAAAAAAATTATCATGGAGTATTGCCTTTCGAAATAAGTGTTGATACCAAAAAACCAAATGGAGTATTTGCGGATGGAGGACGAACATTATACAAAATCAATAAGTTACAAAAATTAGTCGCGCAATACCCTGAATTTTCAAGAGCTGTTTCAATTGTGGAGGGGGTAAAATTTTTAAATCAAGCGTACAATGGTGGTGAACGAAAAGCGTATCGCTTACCGGGAGCGATGGAATTACAAAAACTTTCTGATTTTGCGGGGAGCGCTGGCAAAGGCAAGGGAAACCAATTAGCTGCATTTATTGATAGTACAAAACAATATACACGTATAGATATTGCAATGGCAGATATTGGCTCTATTAGAATGAAAGAATTAATAGACACATTACAACCTCGTATTGACAGTATTTTTAATTTCGATTATGAAACGAATAAATGGCTAAGTGCGGATAAAAATTATAATGTAGTAGTTACAGGAAATAGTTTAATGTTTTTAAAAGGAAACCGGTTTTTAGTACAAAATTTATTGGAGAGTGTTTTGCTTGCAATTATTCTGATAGCGATTGTAATGTACACTTTGTTTTTGTCCCCACGTATGATCTTAATTTCAGTGATACCAAGCCTTGTACCACTTATTATTACAGCAGGTTTAATGGGCTTCTTCGAGATACATTTAAAACCAAGTACTATTTTAATATTCAGTATTGCGTTCGGTATTGCGTCCGACGGAACATTGTATTTTCTTACCAAATATCGTCAGGAGTTTAAAAATAATCAGAATAGTATTTCTAAAAGTGTATCTCTTACAATTAAAGAAACAGGAGTAAGTATGATCTATACCGCCATTATTTTATTTTGTGGTTTCGGAATTTTCACCGCTTCCAGTTTTGGTGGAACAGCCGCTTTAGGAATTTTAATTTCTGTTACTTTATTGATCGCCTACTGTTCAAACCTTATATTATTACCATGTTTCCTGCTTTCGCTTGAAAAAAGGCTAACCAGGCAGATGTTTTTACAAGAGCCGCTTATTGATGTGTATGACGAAGAAGAAGATATTAATTTGGATGAATTGGAAATAAAAGAATAATTTGAGCTTTTTTAGTCTTAATACTTTGTACTTGATACTTAATACTTTTTAAAATGAAAGGAATAATTTTAGCCGGCGGCTCAGGCACCCGCTTGCACCCATTAACACTTGCAGTGAGCAAACAATTAATGCCTGTATATAATAAACCGATGATCTATTATCCATTGTCTGTGCTAATGATGGCAGGGGTTTCTGAAATATTGATCATTTCTACACCACATGACCTGCCTCACTTTGAAAGATTATTGGGTGACGGGATAAACCTGGGATGCAAATTTAGTTACGCAGTGCAGGAAATTCCAAACGGGCTTGCGCAAGCATTTGTAATTGGCGAAAAATTTATTGGAAAGGATAAAGTAGCATTGGTGCTTGGCGATAATATTTTTTATGGTGCAGGTTTAGGAAGATTGTTACAACAACATCAAAATCCTGATGGAGGAGTTGTATTTGCGTATCATGTGTCCGACCCTGAACGCTATGGTGTAGTGGAGTTTGATGAAAAAGGAAAAGCTATTTCAATTGAAGAAAAACCAAAACAACCAAAATCAAATTATGCTGTTCCGGGTTTATATTTTTATGATAACAGCGTGGTGCAAGTCGCAAAAATATTAAAACCAAGCGTACGTGGAGAATATGAAATTACAGATATAAACAAACATTATTTGCAACAGGGAAAATTAAAAGTGGGAATTTTAGACCGAGGTACCGCTTGGTTGGATACCGGTACATTTGCTTCACTAACCCAAGCAGGACAATTTGTTCAGGTGATCGAAGAACGACAAGGGATGAGTATTGGATGTATTGAAGAAGTTGCTTATCGTATGAAGTATATCAATAAAGAACAATTAAAAAAGTTAGCTGGTCCATTAATGAAAAGTGGCTACGGCGATTATTTAATGAAACTTACTACACAATAAGCAATTTTACAGTAGGAAAAAAGCAACAAACGCAGATTTGTAAATTCGAATAGATTCGTTATCTATACAAAAATTAAATATGACTAAAATACTTATTACCGGTGGTGCCGGGTTTATTCCGAGTTATCTCGCAGAAAAACTTGCAGAAAAAAAAGAAAATCACCTGGTGATAGTGGATAATTTGCTCACAGGAAGACTAGATAAAATTCCAACCTCGGCACATGGCAATATTAAATTTATTAAATGTGATGTAAATAATTTTCAGGATATATCAAGCATATTTCATTCCAATTCATTTGACTATGTTTTTCATTATGCCGCCATGGTGGGTGTTAAGCGTACACAGGATAATCCTGTAAGTGTGCTGGAGGATATAACAGGAATAAAAAATGTGTTGAATCTTTCAAAAAATACAGGCGTTAAAAGAATTTATTTTTCTTCATCCTCTGAAGTATATGGGGAGCCTGTTGAATTTCCTCAGAATGAACATACAACGCCTTTGAACTCCCGTTTACCCTATGCAATCGTAAAAAATGTTGGAGAAGCGTATTTGAAATCTTTTAAAAAAGAGTTTGATCTTGATTACACTATCTTCCGTTTTTTTAATACATATGGATCAAAACAAAGCAAAGATTTTGTTGTATCTAAATTTATTTCCAGTGCGCTGAATAATAAAGACATTACTATTTATGGTGATGGGAAACAAACTCGTACATTTTGTTTTATTGATGATAATATTACTGCGACAACCAACGCCTTTTATCAAAATAAGTTTGTAAACGATGTAGTGAATATAGGAGGAGAAAATGAAATAACTATTTTAGAGTTAGCTCAAACAATTATAAAATTAACCAAATCCAATTCTAAAATAATTCATTTGCCTGCGCTTAAAGAAGGCGATATGACACGTAGACAGCCGGATACTACAAAAATGAAAGAATTACTCAATCGCGAACCTGTTACATTAGAAGACGGATTAAAACGATTGTTGGAAGATACATCCTACATTTTATAATTACATTGAATAAACTCCTCGCATACCATCAGCAAATAGAACAAGCTTTAAAGGACAAAAGTTACGGCTCAAACCCCAAGGAGCTTTATCAGCCGATAGAATACATTATATCGCTTGGCGGTAAACGTATGCGCCCCGTTATGGTGTTTATGGCCTGCGATCTTTTTGACGGTGATACAAATAAAGCATTACATCCTGCACTCGCGATAGAACTGTTTCACAATTTTACATTGATACATGATGATATAATGGATAAAGCGCCATTGCGCAGGGCGCAGGCAACGGTACATGAAAAATGGAATGATAATACTGCTATTTTAAGTGGTGATGCAATGATGGTATGTGCTTACCAGGAACTGTGTAAGACCGATGTAGAAACCCTTCCAATGTTATTAGCTGTTTTTAACGATACAGCGGTTAAAGTATGTGAAGGACAACAACTGGATATGAATTATGAAAAATTATTAAAAGTATCCATCCCGCAATATATAAAAATGATCGAATTGAAAACCGCTGTTTTATTGGGTGGTAGCCTTAAAATAGGCGCTATACTTGGTGACGCGAAAGAAGAAGACTCGCAACAATTGTATAATTTTGGAAAAAATATCGGTATCGCATTTCAATTGCAGGATGATATTTTGGATGTATATGCTAACGATGAAAAATTCGGCAAACAAACAGGTGGTGATATTATCGCCAACAAAAAAACATATTTGTTATTGAAAGCGCTTGAAATAGTAGAAGGTAACAGGTATATGAAAGAAGAATTGCAACAATGGATTAACGCACCGCAATTTAACCCGAAAGAAAAAATAGAAGCGGTGACCAACATTTATAATTTTTTAAATGTAAAAGAATTAGCACGCACTGAAATGAAAAAGTATTATAACACTGCTTTAACATTTTTAAATGATATTCCGGTTGATTCAACTAAAAAGAAGCAATTAGTTGATTTTGCAGATAGTTTGATGATACGTGAAGTGTAACCTACTAAATGCGAATTTATTCCGTACGTACACGACCAATCTGTGTGCATTCATATAATTTGTAATTGTTATATATTAGTATTCATTAGTAATTTTAGTAGATATGATTTACGACAAACATATATTTATTTGCACAAACCAACGTGCTGTTGACGCTCCCCGAAAAAGTTGCGGTGAAGCGCATGGGACTGAAGTAGTGGATGCGTTCAAGAAAAAATTAAAAGAATTAAACCTTCCAATAAAATTGCGTGCGCAAAAAGCTGGTTGCCTCGATATTTGTGATTTCGGACAAACAGTTGCAGTGTATCCTGAAGGTGTTTTTTATGTAGGTGTTCAATTAAGTGATGTAGATGAAATAATCGAGGAGCATATTATTAATAATCGCCCTGTGGAGCGATTGATCTTAGAAAATGTGCGTGCAAATAAAATTAAATGAATTTCTTCTCCGACCTCTCTAAATACATCAATCGTCTGGACCTGATAAAAGATACCGCTAATCAGATCATTAAGGATTTTGATATGTTCGGAATGGAAATAAAATTTTCAGGAAATGCCTACAACGCGTATGAAGAATTATTCGATCAGATAGAACCATATATAAGCCAATTGATACATTCCAATCAGCAAAAATTTATGGGGATATTATATCGTATAGACCTGAGTGATGTGCAAGTTAAAACAGCAGTGCAGGAAAATTCTTCGGAACCTTTTTCGGTAATTGTAACAGACCTGATTATCAAAAGGGAGTTACAAAAAGTGGTTATTCGCAATCACTATAAACAATCGTAAATAGAAAATTATCAAGTATGATGCAAGCACAAAATTGTTATCGTTCACACGGTTTCTATGAAATACCTTCCTCCCGCTTTAATCCTGTTAAAGGAGCTGTTTTTATGAAAAAAAATGAATTAAGAAATATTTACTAACAACACAATAAATTTGGAGTATATACAAAAAGTATATACCTTTGTATTAAACTATTTAGACATGAAATCACTTTCTTTAAAATTAGAAGACGATGTATTTATTGAAACTGAAACGATCATAGCTCGGGTACATAAAACCAGGAACAGGTATATTAACGAGGCGATTGAATTTTATAACCTACTTCAAAAGCGCAGAATACTTTCAAAGCAACTTGGCAAGGAATCGAAGGTGGTTAGAGAAAATTCAATGAAAGTTCTGGCTGAATTCGAAAAGTTAAATGAAAAATATTAGACAATTCGATATTTGGATTGCTGACCTTAACCCACGATTCGGTAGCGAAAGCGGTAAGCTAAGGCCTGTATGTATTGTCCAAACAGATCTTCTTAACCATACTCACCCTTCCACCATTGTTTGTCCACTGACAACAAAAGTGCAAAGTGATTCCGAAATATTGAGAGTGCATCTAAAAAAAGGGCAAGCCGGATTAAAAGAGGACTGTGATATTATGATTGATCAAATTAGAGCCATTGATAATGTCAGGCTTCTGAAAAAAACAGGTTCCCTAACGGAAAAACAATCCCAAGAAATTAAAGAAAATATAAAGATTATCGTTGACCTTGATTAGCGGAAAAATTTGAATTAAGATTGTTTGGCAGGAAAGAATTGATTTCGCCAGGTTTTTATCTTCGCGTCAATAGATTTCTTAAAAAAGAAATACCCTCCTATCATTAAAATAATATACGGAACTGCCATCAGGTAAACAATCCCCATATTTAAGCCATTAGCAATAGAGCCACCACTTTTTAGATCACTTTCAATGGAAGTTCTGCACATGGCACATTGTGCAAATGCATTTACATTGTTGATCAATACCAACAATAGTAAAATTGAAAAAGATATAAATTTTTTATGCTTCATTGTTATTCAAAAATAATCAAAATATATAGTACGGCGAAATCATTAAATATACTATTACTCCTGTTATGGTAACATACAGCCAGATAGGATAACTCCAGCGCACTATTTTTTTATGCTTTTCAACTTGCATCTGCAACCCCTTATGAAATGATAATAAGATCAATGGCAATACCCCTGCTGCTAAAATAATATGAGTGATGAGTATTATTAAATATAAAGGACGCAAGGGATTATCTTTTGGAAAAGATGTTTCCTGCGCTAACCAATGATACGTAATATAGGACAAAAGAAATACAGATGATAAAATAAAAGCAATGATGTTTATTTTTTTATGTACCGCAATATTTTTTTGTTTGATGAAATATAAAGAGAGTAAAAGCAACATGCTGCAAGTTCCATTTATAAAGGCATTTAGCATGGGTAATTTGTAAACAAAAGCAGGAATAGTTTCCGGCACTGGCAATATTTTTTTATTAAGTATCCCCACCGCTACCAATACAAAAATTGAAATAGCCATTATTATTCTGAATACTACTTTATCAGTCATCGCTTTTTTTATTTTTATTTCCCCTGATCGTATATTCCGCTATCAGCACTTTTATATCATCCAATAAATTATTTACCTCCTTAATATTCGTTCCATCATATACTCCCCGAATATGTTTTTCCTTATCCACTAATACAAATAACTCACTGTGAATAAAATCATTTGGCCCGCCATCCCCCTGAAGCGCGTTTACCAAATAACCGTTCCTGGCGATGTCGTATAATTCTTTTTTATCGCCAGTAACAAAATTCCACATGTTGGGATTGGCATACACCAATTTTGAATATGTTTTCAATACCGGTACCGAATCATTTTCAGGATCAACGGTATGTGATAATAGTTGAACCAATCCTTTTGTATATAAAAAACTTTCCTGTACACGTTGTAATTCTGTCGCCATTTTCGGGCAAATACTTTTACATGTTGTAAAGAAATAATTAGCTACATAAATTTTGCCATCATAGGTTTTATCGGTAATGGTTTCACCATCCTGGTTGATAAACTTAAATGGTGGAATGGAATGATAAATAGTATCTTTTCCGTTAGAAGCAAGCTCTCTTTCACCAATGAATGGCAAATGAATAAAATTGGTTTTTCCTGTCGACAGGATTACATAAAATACAGCCGGGAAAGACAATAAAAAAAGCAAGATCAATAATTTTTTCATGTAGGGAATACTAAAATGAGAAAGCAAAAGTACAAACAAAAATGCATTTCGTACTCTTTTTAAAAATCTGTTTTTATGAGTAAAATCGGCATATCAACCTTTAAATTTTATGTAATTTTGGGCTAATGAAGATAGAAGTAAAAAAAGCGGCAACACTTACAGGACATAATGGCTCGGTATATGCTTTGGATAAAGGCGAAGCTGAATATACTTTTTTTTCAGGCAGTAGTGATAAGCTTGTAACGCAATGGAATTTAAAAACAATGCAGGCACAAAAATTTGTCGCAAATTTCCCTTCTATCGTTTACGCTATTTGTCATGTACCTGAAAAAAAAATGTTACTTGTCGGGACTTCGGCAGGTAGTATTCATGTCTTGGATCTTGAAAAGAAAGAAGAAATAAAAATCCTTCAACATCATACAGGGCCAATATTTGACATTAAGTACTCTATAGCAACCAATTGCTTTTACACTGCTTCTGGTGATGGTAATTTCGCCATCTGCTCATTCGATAATTTATCATTGGTTAAAATCAAAAAATTGTGTACTGAAAAAATTCGCAGCATTGATTTTAATTTTGTGACTTCCGAAATAGCTGTTGCTGCTGGTGATTCCAACATTCGTATTTTCGATCTAAATACATTGGATCACAAAAAAATAATCCCTGCACATCAGCTTTCGGCAAATAGTGTATGTTATAGCCCTGACGAGAAATTACTTTTTACAGGAGGCAGGGACGCGCATTTGAATATTTGGCAAACAGAAAACTATGAGTTAATTAAATCTATCCCTGCACACAACTTTGCAATATATGATATTACATTTAGTCCTGATGCAAAATTAGTTG